>JAICOU010000113.1 GCA_025930495.1 Nitrososphaeraceae archaeon | reverse complement strand
GAACAAAATGATCTTCTGCAACCCAAACTTTTGTGGGATCCCATAATTTATCAACATTAATGCCTTGTTTCTTTAATTTATCAAATACTTTGATCACACCTGGACCAGATACATCGTGGATCATTACTTTGTCCACATTTGCAAATATTACATCATCAGGAACAACTTGTTGTCTTCCTGAAGCACGTGCAAGTATTTTTTCAGTTATATTCATAATAAAAAAAGCTAGTTCTACAGATTAAAAGCTTTTCAGAATCTATCTGTGTCAGATATGAAAATCTCATATTAAATAATTTTGACTTTTTAGAATCAATTACATCCAAACTTTTCTGCCCATAACTCCAAAGCAAACTCGCTTTTTGAGCAAAATTCACTAGAAATCTCCCCAGTCCTGCCTCCAAAATCTACAAAATCTGAATGCTTTTTGTTTTTGTGTAATTTCCTAAATCCTTAAGTTTTTAGAACATTTCTAATAGATATGATCAACATAGAAGATTTGAAAGTGTGTTCTGACTGTGGAACCGTATATTATGGGAAATTTTCAAGAGGAATATGCCCTAGCTGTCATACCAATAATTATGAAAAGGTATCTAGTGACAGTGCATTAATGGGAAACAGATAATCAGAAAAACATTTCCAACTTTTTCCACTATAACCCACCACCTTTAATCTAAAATTGGCATAGTTTTCATTTTCTTTGTTTATTTTTCTAGGTAGTTTCCTGTATATGCTTTGTACATGAAATCAAGATCAGTAAACTGTGGGCAATTCTTTTCCACATATTCCAAAATCAACAATTTTTGAAGTTGAAATATTTCTGATTCTGCCAATTGCATCTCCGGTGTTTTATTATTTTCATGAATCTTTTTGTAAAGTCTTAGACATTCTGTCTCTGCTTGCTGTGAAAAAACCAAAAGTGTCAAGGATCCTACAAGGATAAACATTATTCCAACTATCAAAAGTTTAGTCTTCATTTTCTTATTAAACTAGAAATCTTGAATGTTCATAAAGTATTCTACAGATTATTCCTTTTTCTAAATAAAGAGTAAAAATAGAACATCCCTCAATTACGTATAAAAAGTTCCCAATTCTCGTTATACTGTTCAGTATGATTTGTTGGATAATGATTAAGAACTAATTATTTTCAAGAGACTAGGTTAGAAGCATAGTACAAAATATTCTGCCTTTTTGTGTTAAAATGACATTGATTTTTTGATCAGAGATTATTGATTCAACAAGACCTTTTTTCGTTAACCAATCAATATGATTTGCAAGTCTAGAATAGTTTAGATTGGTATCAAGTGACAACTGGGTCTTGTTTTTAGTACTATTTGTCATAGATTCCATTATTCGAATTAGAGCATTCATGGTTGGCTCGAATTCTTTTTTTGGTATTGTCTTAGCTGTTTCAATAATTTGAATAATTTCCTTTACCTCAGAAATAGGAACGGCTTGTCTTTCAATAATTTCCATAATTTGCTTTGCCTCAGAAATAGGAATGGCTTGCTTATCAATAATTTCCATAATTTTCTTTACCTTGGAAACAGGAATAGTTCGTTTTTCAATAATTTTCAAAAGTTTCTTTAACTCTGGAATTGGAATGGCTTGTTTTTCAATAGTTCGCAAAAGTTTTTGTATAGTTGGATTGGAAATGGCTTGTCTTTCAATAATTTGAATAATCTCCGTTACCTTGGGAATGGGAATAGTTCGTTTTTCAATAATTTGCAAAAGTTTCTTTAATTCTGGAATAGAAACGACTTGTTTCTCAAAAGTTCTCAAAAGTTTCTTTACATTGAGAATGGGAATGGCTTGCTTATCAACAATTCCCATAATTTGCGTTACCTTGGGAGTGGGGACAGTTTGTATAACCATACATTTTTCATTGTGCGTAACTGTAATTAAGTCAGACTCACAGTTATGTCCATATTATGGACTAATTTGTTACTATTTTAAAATCATTGATACAAATAATCTACCCTAGTCAAACAAACGCTTGAAGATTATGACAAAATAATAACACATCTTGAGGATTATCAGATATGATTAATGCCGTGGTAATGTTTCAAAAGTATGATAAGGCTTTGTAAATGACTCTATTGT
>JAICOU010000045.1 GCA_025930495.1 Nitrososphaeraceae archaeon | reverse complement strand
GTTTTTTTATCTTGGAAAAGTCGGGCAGAGATCAGCATCAGATATTGCAAAGGCAGTAGATATTCCAAGAAGTGAAACATATCATTTGCTAACAGCACTACAAAACAAAGGAATAGTTTCTGCAACATTTGAACATCCAATTAAATTTTCAACAGTATCCATTCAAGATGTAATTCATGTATTAGTGAGCGCTGAAACAGAGCGTTTAAAGAAATTAAAAAAATCAGGACCAATTTTAGAAGAGCTGTGGGAAAAAATTCCAGGTTTTGTTGATAATTCTGATGATGAACCAGAAGAGAAATTTCAAGTGTTACAGGGAGGAAACCAAGTAAATAGTAAAATATTTGATATGATCTTAAACTCAAAAAATGAATGTAGAATTCTTGGATCGGAAAAAGATATGATGAAATTTTATCATGCAAATGTCTTTGAAGCATTAGAAAAACGTGCAATTGATTACAAAATACTGTCACCTATTTCAAAAAAATCACAGCATATTTTTGAGAATATGGATAATACAAAAATAAAAGAATTGTGTTCCACGGTAAAAGATAATCTCTGTTTTTTGATTAAAGATAATGACGAAGTGCTCTTTTTTATAAAAAATTCCACAGGAAATAACAAAGAGATGAGAGCAATTTGTACAAATTCAGAAACAATAATTTATTCAAAATCTCTGTTGTTTAACAATTATTGGTCAAATGAAAGCACAGGAGATACAAAATGACACGATGCATATGTGGATATTGTACTAATGATAAGGATAGATTTGTGGTTCATCTAGTAAACGGATGGAATGATCTTAGAAACGAACATTTACTTAATTAAAAAATTTAGAAACGACATCAAATCAGGGACTCATCGCTTACTTCAATTGGTTTTCGGCCCATAAAACCAGAATCTTTTTCATGCCAGAATTTGATTTCAGTTTCACCATATTTCCAACAAAGCCATACTTCTTCATCAAATCTCTTAGATGGAAAATCAAGGAGTCCTTGCTCTATACTTTTAACTACAACGCCAGTATTTTCAAGCATTTCTGTTGCTTCATAAAATTTAGTTATTGCAGAATTGAGTTTTTGTTTGAGTAAAACATATTCTTCAAATGTACTTGCAGCAGCAAGACTCATCTGAAGTTCTTGTTCCAGTTTGGAGATTTCGTTCTTTTTTGCAAGTGTAAACTCAAATTTTTTGATTACATCAGGTAATGCTTGATTTGCCTC
This sequence comes from Nitrososphaeraceae archaeon, assembly GCA_025930495.1. Taxonomy (GTDB): domain Archaea; phylum Thermoproteota; class Nitrososphaeria; order Nitrososphaerales; family Nitrosopumilaceae; genus Nitrosarchaeum. The sequence continues at coordinate 8,064 of JAICOU010000045.1, read as the reverse complement.
ATTTGTGGTAAAATATGAAAACATGTAGTAATCATCGTGTCCTTAATTAAATATCTTAGGTGCAAATTTATTAACAATAATTCCAGTGTTAAATTATGAATGAAGAACAAATAGAGATGTTAATTACTCAAACTATCAATGGTGCATCTTTAACAATTCCAGCATATCTAGAAGACATAAAACAAAATCAAGAAACACTCAAAGTTGAAAACCCACAAGAGTTTGTCTACGGAATGATAATGGGAATGGCATTGGGGATGAGTGGTGCCTTGTTAAGTTCACAAAAAGAAATGCCAACTACAGAAGAACAAATGAAAGTAAGAGATATCATATACAAGTATATTCCGGAGATTAGAGAACGGATCTTTAGTTGATAGAATTTACTAAAGTTGAGGAAGAGTTTCTACAATCCATAGAAGAAGCAAGAATTGCAACATCACATGCAGATATCCCACATGTAAAACCAGTGTCATTTATTTATCATAATGGCACTATTTTGATTGCAACCGATTATCAAACTAGGACATTCAAAAACGTGAAAATAAATCCAAAAGCTAGTGTGACAATCGACGTTTATGAATATAGTAAACACAAAGCTGTTTGCATTCAAGGGAAAGTTGAGATCTTGGAAAAAGGACAAGAATTCTTACAGACATACAAAATGTTTGAAAAAAAATTTGTGTGGGTCAGAAATGAACCATGGAAAGAAAATGAAGCACCGTTTCTCAAAATTATTACCACCAATAAAACAAGTTGGGGATTAAAATAAGAAAGAATACTAAAGACAAATTAAAAAATTCAAAAGTATTGAAACTTAAGGTGTAAGTTCAGGCTCTATTTGGGATAAAAGACTTTGAACTGAAACAGGTTTTTGGTGTATGGAGCGAACACCTAGTTCTTTGAGAAATTTAGTTTGATATTCATCTAGTTCAAGTGAGCTTACAATAACAACTTTTTGAATTTCAGATGGTTTTTTATTTTTTAAATCCAAAAGAAAATCAACTCCACTGTAATTAGGCATACACATATCAAGTAAAATCAGATCATAGTGATTTTTTAATACAAGATTAAAGCCTTTTTTTCCATCAATTGCACTTTCAAAATCATAGTTTTTAGTTTTTAGAATATCTGAAAAGACATCACTTATTTCAGGAATATCTTCAATATGGAGTATTTTCATACCATAGAAAAAACAAGTAGATTCATAAAAATTAGTTTGTGCAAATGCACAAACCAGAAATCTAGTTCAAAAAGATAAAATGCAAGATTATGCATGAACCGCACTAAATTTACAGAGTATTTTCAGATAAGTTGCGAATATGACTAGTATCTTTTTGATATGCCATGTCAAGTGCTTTTTGTATTTCATCAAGGTTCTTTTTTGTGGTTGTTTGATTTCCCTTGATTATTTTGCATTCTTGTATTATGGGCAACGCACAAAAATTTCGGTATTGTTCGTATGATACTACACAGTAACGAGTTTCAGCATCATCTTGAAATTTATACTGAATTTTAAATGGCAATTCAAATTAGGAAGGAATGTATGATTAATAACTTTTAAGACATATTTAGAATTAGGATGTTACGCATGATTTGCAATAGATTTCATAACAGTTACTAATTTTTCAACAGGATACGGTTTTTCTAAGATCTTTGTAGCGTTTAATTGAATTATTTTGTGAGTTATGGATTTATCACTATTCCCAGTAAGTATAATGACGATAGCATTTGGGTTAAGTTTTTTTATATTTTCTAATCCATACAAGCCATCATAGTTGGGCATTGCAATATCCATTATTATAAAATCAGGAGTGTGTTCAGTATACAAATTTACTGCCTGTAATCCATCAGTACCACGTCCTACAACATCAAAGTCTTCAAGTAAAAGATACTCGGTCAATAACTCTAGAATATCTTCATCATCATCAATTATGATAACAGAACCGTTCATGATTTTATTTTTTCTCACATAAACAATATCTGCTGTATGTTATTTTTTTAACAAACAACATACTTTCATAAATTCACTAATAATGAAATGATAGAATTTATTTAATTTGAGATAACTTTGATTTTTGTAGAATTAGATAAAATCAGAATATTTATTTAGAATCATATATTGATCAATTTTTCTTTGTAATTTTATTATTTTCGTTTATAATTTTAACGATATTGTTATAGTGATTTTTGATATTTTTAAAATATTGCTTTGCTTCTTCATCCATGTGTTGTTTATAGTGTATTTCAAGCATTTCAACAGATAGCCCAATTACAGTCAAATCATCAAGTATAACAATCATAGAAACATTTGATTTTTTTGCATCATCAATGGTCATTACAAATTGTGATTAAAATAATAGAATATAACAGATATTTGCCAAGTTTGGAAACGATACTTTAGACCAAAAATAAAAACACAGTAAAGACATCAAGAAAGTCTACACATATTATTCAGATAGTAAAAAAGTATAATCAAAATGTTTTGAAAAATGAGATCAATAAAGATATCAAAGTAATTTGAAACTCAATTAGAATAGAAATATTAAATTATTAAAATGAGATATGAACAGCAAAATTGAACTTATGACAATCAGCAAAATAGAATCTGAATTTTTTAGATAGTTAGGTTAAAAATTATTTCAACAATATTAATTAGCAGGATCTTCACAATTGCATCATGCCAGGATTTGATCATGTCATTGCAAAATCATTGAGTGAAGTTATTGGAAAAAATCTAGGCGTAAAAACAGTTCAGAAGATCGAGAGAAGATTATTTGAAAAATATGGGGTCTCATGGAATCAATCATTAGAAGAATTTGAAAAACTGGATTTTGTGTTAAAAGAATTATTTGGTAATGTAGGTGCAAAAGGATTAGAACATAGATTTTGTGAATGCATATTTGATTCAAAATCAAAGAATACAAATGATAGTTGGATTACAATTTCTGATCCAAATATCAATTCAACTATAATACAAACATTTGGAGATTTAGAGAGGAAGAAGATTATTGAATCAATTATCTCAACACCAAAGATCATCTATGAAATAATTAAAGAATGCGATTTACCTCAGACATCAGGATATAGAAAGATAAATGCATTAATTAATGACGGGTTTTTAATTCCAACAGAGTTTGAGATTAAAGAAAACAAGAAAATTTTCAAATATATTTGTGTATTTAAAAATTTAAAAATAGATATAAATTCAAATAAGATCAAAGTCAGTGTTCAACTAAATGATTCTCAACAAGAACAATGTTCATTTCTACGTACAATTAGAACATAATTTATAATTGATTACACAATAAACCATAATTGCAAAGCAACAACCAGAATAATTAATCTTTAATATAACTAAAAAAATTAATCAATGATATTATTTTGAATAAGTTATTTTACTTCTATGAGGATTAAAAATAGAAAATATATGATGGAGTCCAACCGAGTAGTTATTGTAGATGATAATGAAGACATAACCAGTGTGGTTTCAGATATTTTAGAGATTGGCGGGTTTAATGTTGTTGGAATTGGGCATGATGGAAAAGAGGCAGTATCATTATACAGAAAACATAAACCCAATTTTATTTTCTTAGATGTAACAATGCCAATAATGGATGGAATCCAAGCACTAAAAGAAATTAAAAAAGAAAATTCCAAAGCTAATGTGATCATGGTTACGGCAGATGATGGAACGGGCGTAATTCAAGAATTAAAAAAACTGAATGCAACAGCAATAATTGTTAAACCTTTTAAAATTGAAGTAATTTTTGAAACAATCAAAAATATCAGCAAATAGAAAAAGAAATAAAAAGATGAAGATGAGGTTAAAACATAGATGCCAAATAAAGTAAAATGCTCACACATTTTGGTACAAAAACAAAGTGAGGCAATAGTAATTTATGAACGCCTTAAAAATGGAGAAAAATTTGGAAAGTTAGCAAAAGAACTATCAATTGATACAGGTAGTGCAAAAAAAGACGGAAATTTGGGGTATTTTACAAAAGGAATAATGGTAAAACCATTTGAAGAGGCTGCTTTCAAATTACAAATTGGAGAAATGTCTGAGCCTATTAAATCAGAATTTGGGTACCACATAATCAAAAGATTTGGATAAAACAAAATAAAATTAAACTAGATTTTCATATCTGAATAAAATTAAAGACATGTATTTTTAGAATTAGAGAAATGCATCTAATCCTGTTTTTTGTGATTCTATTTCTTGATTTTTTTGCAACACTTTGGTCATCTTTTCACCCATTGATTTTGCAGCAGTCATCTTTCTTTTTCCAATCCAATAATAGGTCTCATCTATTGTATTTTTTGCAATAAGCACAACTAATTTACCAGTATCTTTTCTTCCAGTTCTACCTCGTCTTTGAATATAACGGACTGAGCTTGGGACATTATCATAAAAAATAACTTGGTTTACTTCAGAAATATCCAATCCCTCTTCACCCACACGTGTTGCAACTAATACTCTAAAGAGTCCATCACGGAAGTTCTGTACTGTTTGGATTTGTTTTTTTTGTTTTAATCCAGTTTCTCCAGATTTTCCAATTAGTATTCCAGCAGAGATGTTCATTTCAGTTAACTTGTTAAAAATTACATCAACAGAATCACGGTAGCTTGTAAATATCAGAGCTTTTCCTGGAACAGATTCTATAATTTCTTTAAGTTTTAGAATTTTAGAGTGTTCTATCCCTTTTGATTGTGCATCTTTTGCAAGATGTATTGCTCTTGTAAAATTAGGATCAACTTCAAATAACTCTTTTACTCCTACACCTTTTTTTATTTTTGCACGCTCACAGAACTTCAAAAAAGAAGTTATTCCGTGAGCCTCCAAAATACTCAAAGCATAGTGAATTCTAATTGCAGTAAATAGCGGTTTGGCAGATCGTCTGTTTTGATTTAGTACAAATTGTCTAATTCGCAATAAAGCAGATAGTGATTGTTGTTCTGCCAATTTAATACCATTTTTTTTCAGAGTACCATACCGTTCATCTAAAGATAGCTTTAGTAATGTTTGAATTGCTTTCATTTCGGGTGGAAGTTCTACACTGATCCATTCGGTGTTTGTCTCTTGTGTGTATGGTTTTACATCAGGGCTATCCTCTGTTCTTTCAGCTACACTTGAAATTCGTAGTTTGGTGAGAAGTTCAGTGGCTTTGTCTTTTTCGCTTGGAAGTGTTGCAGTCATTCCAAGAATTCTTGAATTGGAAGTTGCAAATCTCTCTGCAATTCCCGAATATGCATAATCACCTACAGTTCTATGAACTTCATCATATATCACCAAACTAAATTGTTCTGGAGAAACAATTTGTCTATCTAAATCATTTTTTGCAATTTCAGGAGTTGCACATATTACACTACTATTCCAAAGTTTTGTTCTTTTCTGAATTGGATCCTCCCCGGTTATCAAAGAAATATCATCAATAGTGAGATTTTGTTTTAAGAAATCATAATGTTGATTTACTAAAACCCTAGTTGGGGCTAAAAATAAAATCCCACCTGTTCCTTTTGACAGATATTCGGCAATGACTTGTAGTGCAATAGCAGTCTTTCCTAGACCAGTTGGCAATACAACAATACAATTTTCATGCATTGCCTGATTTGCGAGATTTATCTGGTAGTCTCTTTTTTCAATTGAATTTTTTTGCACATATTTCCTGTCAATGTATTCCAAAGATCTCTGAACTAAAGTCAGATTTTATTGATTTTATGCTTTCGTATAGTTAAATGCTACATTATAGTCATTATTGAGCAATAGAGATTATACTCGGCTAATTTAGGTATGAAACTAGATGTATGTATAAATTTTCATTTGTGAATAAGAAAATAGAACCAATCAATTCTTTTTGTTATTATGTCAAATCTTCAAACCAGAATATCTTTTTCAAGTGAAGATAAGACATCATAATATTGATTTCATATAAGATATCAAAGTATTATCCAAAGAGGATGTGATAATAGATGAAAACAGACAGAAAATGGATGTTTTTTGTTTTGCCAGCCAGCATAACAGCAGAAGGACTACATATTGTCATACCATTGTATGTTCTTTTTCTTGGCGGTAATGTAGTAGATGTTGGTATTGTGGTAGGACTTCATTATGCATTATCAGCAATGGGGGCAGTTTTTTGGGGCAAAGTTATTGACAAATACCACATAAAGAGGGCAATATTGTTTACTTGTTTTTCAGCAATTACAATTTGTAGCATTGGATTGTTTTTGACAGTTGATTTGAATCTAGTTTTTATAATTTCATCAGTTGCGGGATTTTTCATTATTGGAAAAAACCCAGTAACACAAGTTCTAGTAATGGAATCAGTCTCAAACAATCAATGGAGTAAATTATTTACACAAATTTCAATCATAACGAGTTTAGGAAGCTTAACTGCATTTTTAGTTGGTTCTATTTGGGATACATTTTTTGATCTTAGACCATATTTTCTCTTTTGTGCGATGATAAGTGTAATTGCAACAGTTCTAAGTATCAAAGTAGGCAGTAAAAGCATCATAGAAAGACATACAATAGTACATTCAATACATGGAATAAGACATATTTTTGATCATACCAGGCTAAATTTTCAGTTTATCTTTACTAAAATTCCTCATCTACATGATTTTAAACCAATCATATCAATTTTCCAAAGAAAAATGTCTCATGAGATAGGGATACTTTTTCTTACAAATTTCTTATTTTATTTTGGAAGCAATATTTACTTTACAGCATTCATACCATTTCTAAAAAAATTTGAATTCACAAATTCAGAAGTTTTTCTAGTGTACATGGTTCAAACATTGGTGTTACTTACAATATTTTTCTTTGTTCCACGTCTGATTTCAAGGTTAACAGAAGAGCGCGCAACACAAATATCATATTTGCCTAGAGTTCTAGGAGTAATCATAGCTGCGTCATTAATTCCCAGCATGACAGGAGTTAATTCACTTGTGATGGCAATGATTTCATCATGTTTGATGGTTTCGGCATTTTCTATTTTCAGTGTGTCAAGTTCAATAATTCTTTTCAAAGCAATCCCCAAAGGTTTTGAAGGAACATATCTTGGTGTGAATAGTTTCATGACAGGCGTAGGGATATTCTTAGGAGCTTTGACGGCAGGTTATGTTTCAAATGCTGTAAGTTACTCGACAGCATTTGCCATAGCAGTAGGCATAATATTGTCATCACTAGTAATGTTTAGAATTTATTTGAAATACAAATTATCTCATAGAATTATCTAAAATCACAAGAACACTAGTATCGTGAAATAATACTGAGTCGTGACTTTGAAGAAACTGTAATTATAGAGATTATTGCCACAACTAAAATCATTACTGCTACTGGACCAAATTCTGGCACAACTACACCATTGCTTATTTCAACTTGTACAGATTGTTTATGCTCTGATGAGAGGCCCTGATTTGCAGTAATAGTATAAAATCCATCTTCTTTCCACAGTGGTCCTCCAGATATGATCTCTGTTGAAAACTCACCATTTGTGTCTGGTGTAACCTGTGCAATGGAAATCAAATTTCCATTAGGAGAAGTTACGATAAATGTAACGTCGGTGGTAGAACTAATTGTACTTCCAGTTACAATAATTTTATCATCGCCAAAGGTAGTTTCAGTAGAGAGAGTGATAGCACTTGGTTTATTATCAATTATTTCAGGTTCTGGGGATTTGACTGGGGATTTAATTGGAGACATAGTTGAACCTGTTACTGTAAACTGTATTTGTGCAGTCTTGTCTGTATCTTCATGACTTGCAATTACTGTGTATGTCCCATCCCTGAAACTTGGAAGTGTAGGATGAATCAAACGTTTGAACACACCATTATCATCAAATGGTAATTCTGGTGCATAGACAATTTCCCCATCAGGAGAAATAACGGTAATGAGGACAGGTTTGAAAATAGACACATCTGTTATCTTGCCAATAACCAATACAGAATCCAAAGATTGTATTTCAGTTTGAGAAGTACTCAACTCAATCATTGGCTCTGCAAAAGCAGAGATTGGAATCGATATTGCAACTAAAACTAGCAATGCAATCTTGAGCACTT
>JAICOU010000081.1 GCA_025930495.1 Nitrososphaeraceae archaeon | reverse complement strand
GGTACTTGGCCAATTGACATGTCTGGATGTTTACATTTTAAAATTGTAACAATAAAGTTGATAGCGCCAAGTACTGATGAGATTCCTAAAATTTTTAGTCCAAATATCCACATATCTGCAGCTGGGCCTGGCGCACTGATAATAGAATATGGTGGTGTTGCATACCAAGTAAAGTCAGCAAAGCCCAACCAAATTAGTGCACCTGCTGGTGGAATCATCCAAAATGCTATTGCATTTAATTTTGGATATGCCATGTCCTTGTATCTGACCATAATTGGTACAAGGTAATTACCGACTGCAGATGCAAATGGCAAAATAAATAAGAAAATCAATGTTGTTCCGTGTACAGTAAACATTCTGTTAAATGTCATCGAGTCTGCAATTATTTGTGATTCTGGTAAGAACAGTTCTGCTCTAATTGCAAGAGCTAATGTACCACCCAGAAACAAGAATGCAAGAGACGTTATGAGGTATAGTAATCCTACATCAGTATGATGTGTTGAAAACATTATTTGCCAAATTGGACGCGGCTTTTGTAATTCCAGAACCATTAGTAATTCTCCTCACTTGAAAGTTTGGATAAAAGGGTTAGCATCAAGATGATGGATCCTCCACAATTAGTTTACCACGCATGTTATAATGAATTAGCCCACAGTATTCTCTGCATTGAATATCATGCTCGCCAGCTTCCGTTGGTGCAAACCATACTGTATTGACTCTTCCAGGTACTGCATCCATCAATACTACATAATCATGAATGTTAAATGAATGATTGACATCTTTTGACATTATTTCAAATTTGTATGCTTTTCCGACTTTAACATGTAGCTCACCAATTTCTTTTGTTCCATCTTCATGTTCAAATGACCAGAACCATTGTTGTCCTGTTACTTTGATAACTTCGGCATCTGCTGGAATGTGTTCAACTAATCTTTCGGCATTCCATGCTTCGGCGCCTACCCAAACCATTAAAGCTATTACAACGCCAACATAAACCCACTCAGGCCAGTTAGAATGATGTCCCATTCTACCATACTCCTTCCTTTTCATAGGGAGTTGGAGTAGCTTTTGGATTAGATTCTCTGAATCTCCAACATAACCAAATTATAGTTCCAGATACTACTGCGCCAACTGTAAATGCGACAGTCATCATTCGATAAAATAAATTCCAAATTACTACTCTACGATCAAGATAACCTTCAGGTTCATCACCTGCAGCAAAGACGTAATCTGCTGCTGGAATGATTACTAAAATTGCCAATACTAAGAATAGACCAAGTATACTCTTCATTAGCGATTGACAGACGTGACCTGTGATTTCTATTTAAGGGTTTTCAAGATTACTATCTACCAATCTTGATTGAAACGAGATGGATCCATTACATTAAGTCCAGAAATTGAAAATTTACGTTTGTATTCTCTAAATATATTCAGAGATGCATTTGCAATAATTAATTCAAATAGATTCGTTGGCGTAAGATCCACTACAGTAGATAGCATTGCTTTGATTGGGTCCATGTGAGTTACAAGTACAACGTTTTGATCAGGATGATTTTCAATGACATGATCTACAATACCTAGTATACGTTTTTTTACTTCTGAGAAAGTCTCAACACCATTATGAGCAATTTCTAATTCACCATTATAGAATTTCATAAAAACATTGCCATGACTAGTAAATATTTCATCATATGGCACACCAGTAAATTTTCCCATATCAAGTTCAATTAGTCTATCATCAATTGTTACATCAAGGGAATTGTGTTTGCCAACAATTTCTGCAGTATGTCTTGCTCTTTCAATAGGACTAGAATAAATTGCAGAGATATTCATGTGTTCTAAGAATTTTGCTGCCTTTTCTGCTTGATCAATTCCCTTTTCAGTTAACGGTACACCTGGAGTTCTGCCAGTTAGAATTCTTTCAAGATTATTTTTTGCCTGACCATGTCTCAGAAAAATAATTGAGCCCAATATGATCGGATGTCAAATAAAGATAATAATAAGATTCTCAGGACAATATCATGAAAATTGGGATTATTGGTGGAACTGGAGGAATGGGAAAAGGTTTTGCTCTTAGATGGTCGCAAAATCATAATGTAATAGTTGGTTCCAGAGATGCCGCAAGAGCATCAGATTCTGCAAAAGAATACACAAGTCTTGCAAAGGAATCATTTGGACAAATTAATGGAACAATTACAGGAAACGATAATGTTTCAGTTGCCAAAGATAGCGATGTTTTGATTTTATCAATTCCTTATGAGAACATTGATTCTGTCTGCTCAGAAATTTTACCTCTAGTCAAAGACAGCTGTGTAGTTGTATCACCAATTGTTCCAATGGTAAAAACTGATGTAGGGTTTGAATTTATCCCAATTAAAGAAAATAAACCATTTTCATATCAACTTGTTTTAAAATATATGAAAAACAAATCAAAACTAGTTTCTGCATTTCATGTTATTTCTGAAAAGAAACTTGTCAATCCAACAATGGTACTTGATTATGATATTTTTGTATGTGGCGATGATAAAGAATCAATTGAAGTGGTAAATGGTTTGATTAATGAAATTAAAGGATTAAGACCAATTTACTTGGGGCCAGGAGAATTATCATATCTTGCAGAGATTTCAACACCGTTATTGCTAAATGCAATGATAAGAAACAAGATAAAAAATCCAGGTATCAAAATTATCTAAGTATAATTTTACTAGTGATGAGCCACGAATATTATAGACGGGGGAGAAATTGGTATACTGCAATTGGTGCGCTTTTTCTAATTATGGCAGGAATTGTTCTTGTCAGACAAGTAATACTCTGGGGTCCAGAATTTGTAGAGGACTTTATTGTAAATTCAGAACTTACCAATGAGAAAGTATCAATAGGCATGATTGGCTTTGGTGTTTTTATGATACTAGTAGGATTTAGAAAACATGAATCGCAGAGATGAATTTTTAAAAACTCAAAAAGTTTTACATTTTACAACTGTAGGAAGTAACAAAACTCCACACATAGTACCTGTTTGGTATATGTATAGTTCAAAAAAGATCTACATCGGCACAAACACTAGAACCCAAAAGGCAAAAAACGTAAAGAAAAACAACAAAGTTGCATTTTGTGTAGATGTAGGGATTAATTCTCCAATATACGGGGTAATGGGGCAGGGAAATGCAAGTATCATCTTAGAAGATAATCGGGTAAAACAAATTGCAAAAAAAATACTAGCGAGATATTTCAAAAGCATGCAAAACAAATCGGCAATAGAATTACTAGATGATACTAACTGTATTATAGAGATAATTCCAGAAAAGTTATCTACTTGGAGTTATTGACTGACAAACTCTTCAATCTTGTTCATTGCTGAATCTAAAATTTCAAGACTAGGCAGATAGACTAGTCTAAAATGTCCACTGCCATATTTTTCTCCAAAGCCAGAACCATGTACTGTTAGTACTCCTTTTGATTCTAAGAGTTTTTGTACAAATTCTTTATCAGTTCCAAATCTATTATCTTCAATCTTTGGGAAAGCGTAAAATGCACCTTGTGGATTGGGGCAAGACAAACCTGGCATTGAATTTAATCTTTTTACAACCAAGTCTCTTCGCTTTTTTAGTTCAGATACAAATTCAGAGATGTAACCTTGAGGTCCTTGTAATGATTCTAATGCTGCATACTGAACTGGAAGATTTGTGGCAATTCTTACTCTGGCAAGTTTTGGAAGATTTTCTCGCAGTGCATCAAGTTTTGAGGATTGGTTAAATGCAATGTAACCGAT
>JAICOU010000008.1 GCA_025930495.1 Nitrososphaeraceae archaeon | reverse complement strand
CCCGGAGAGACAGCAGAATGAAGGTCAAGCTGAAGACTTTACCAGACAAGCTGAGAGGTGGTGCATGGCCGTCGCCAGCTCGTGCCGTGAGATGTCCTGTTAAGTCAGGTAACGAGCGAGATCCCTGCCTCTAGTTGCCACCATTACTCTCAGGAGTAGTGGGGCGAATTAGCGGGACCGCCGCAGTTAATGCGGAGGAAGGAGGGGGCCACGGCAGGTCAGTATGCCCCGAAACTCTGGGGCCACACGCGGGCTGCAATGGTAGTGACAATTGGTTCCGAATCCGAAAGGAGGAGGTAATCCTCAAACGCTACCACAGTTATGACTGAGGGCTGCAACTCGCCCTCACGAATATGGAATCCCTAGTAACTGCGTGTCATTATCGCGCGGTGAATACGTCCCTGCTCCTTGCACACACCGCCCGTCGTTTCATTGAAGTTTGCTTTTAGCGAGGTGACGTCTGATTGGCGTTATCGAACTTGAGGTAAGTGACAAGGGAAAAGTCGTAACAAGGTGACCGTAGGGGAACCTGCGGTCGGATCACCTCCTTAGACAAGTGAATGTGCCGGGTGCACATAATCTTCACAAAAATCATCGATGCAATGCATCACGAAAGTGATGTATGAAGGATGTAGCAGGTTCCTCTTACCGGAGGACTTGCAATGATCGTCGTGCATAGTCGTGTAATATGTGGCTGAATTTGCCGGTGTAAAGACGCCAATAGGTGGATTGCTAGGCTTGAGGAGAGAAGAAGGACGTGGCAAGCTGCGATAAGCTCGGGGTAGGCGCACGCATCCTATGATCCCGAGATGTCCGAATGAGAATCTTACACATAGTGTATTCCGTTACAATGGTGATGGAAGTCGAACCGTGGGAATTGAAGCATCTTAGTACCACGTGGAAAAGAAATCAATTGAGATTTCCCAAGTAGAGGCGATCGAAAAGGAAAGAGCCCAAACTGAATCCTTCGGGAGATGTGGTGTTTTGGTATGATAATATGGAATCCTGGAACACAGCTGAAATGATCTGAAAAGTTCTGGCACAGAGGGTGATACCCCCTTAAGCGAAGTGGGAATGGTCCTATTCATACCCGAGTAGTTGTCCTTGGTAGTGGGCAATGAATATGGGTGAAAGTAGCATCCGAGGCTAAATATCTCTCAAGACCGATAGTGTACTAGTACCGTGAGGGAAAGCTGAAAAGTACCCCGGAAGGGGGATGAAAAGTGCATGAAACCTATTGGTTACAGACGTGCGTGGCATGAAAGGTGATTTTTTCAGACTAGAGGTTCTAGCAATAGAACTGAAGGTTTGATGTTTTGATCATCAGTGTCACGCGTTCCGTCTCGAAACACGGGCCAGGGAGCTAACTGTCATGGCAAGCTTAAACCTTCAATGGTGGAGGCGAAGGGAAACCGAGTTCTCGCAACTTCGCAAGAAGTGAGGAGAAGCGTGTGAAAGTGCGTTGAGTCATGGCAGCTAGGCTAGAAGCCAGACGATCTATTCCTGAGCTAGACGAAGGCGGGCGAAAGCCCGCTGGAGGTCTTAAGACGTTCTGACGTGCAAATCGTTGTTGTGACTTGGGAATAGGGGTCAAAAACCAATCTAGTCTGGCGCTCGCTAGTTCCAACCGAAGCGTCTCGCAGGGCGTGCTTTGTGGAGATAGTGTTTCCGGTAGAGCACTGATAGGGGGGCGCGGGGAAGAAATTCCTCACCCTCCATTCAAACTCCGAACGGATACACATCGTAGAAGCAAGGACACGGGTTCGTGTGGCGTAAGGCTCACGACCGAAAGGGGTTTAACCCAAACTGAAGTTAAGGTCCCCAAATTTTTGCTAAGTGTCAAGCCAAAGAGCGTGTTCTCGCCAAGACAGCAGGGAGGTATGCTCAGAAGCAGCAATCCTTTAAAAAGTGTGTAACAACTTACCTGCCGAGGGGGGATGCCTCAAAAATGGACGGGGCTAAAGCAAAGTACCGATACTTTAGATAATTATCAGTAGATGATTCATGGTAGGTTGGCGTAGTGATTGGGTCGAAGCAGGGCGGTGACGTCCTGTGGACCGATTTCTATTGCAGATCCTGGTGGCAGTAACAGCATAGTATAGTGAGAATCTATACCACCGCAAGCGCAAGGGTTTCCAGGCAATGCGTTATCAGCCTGGAGGTAGTCGATCCTAAGGTTTGCCTCAACAGAGTAAATCGAATGGGAAACTGGTTAATATTCCAGTACCTTGCACAGAGCGTTTGAGCTATATGGTTAGCTTTCGGATAAGGGGTGTACAACTATCGTTGTATCTAACTGTTCAAGGATTAGGGAGTGTCGTAATGACGAGAACTAGTCCGAGGCAGGAGTGGCTCCGTGTTAGCGGAGTTTTCTTGATTCCAAGAGACCATGAAAGACTGTGTAGTTAGCAATGTGCAAGCTCGTACCGAGAACCGACACAGGTGCGCTAGCTTAGTAAGCTAAGGTGCTACGAGTATACCGTATGGCGAGGGAATTCGGCAAATTAGTCCTGTAGCTTAGGTATAAGGGATGCCTGCGGTCTTCATGAGGAATGGGGATCGCAGGTTACAATGACAAGGGGGTTCCGACTGTTTAATAAAAACACAGGCGACTGCTAGTCCGAAAGGATTTGTATAGTCGCTGAATCCTGGCCGGTGCCGGTACCTAAAACTTGGGTTCAACCGAGCTAAGGGCCGGTTAACGCCGGGAGTAACTCTGACTCTCTTAAGGTAGCCAAATGCCTTGTCGGGTAAGTTCCGACGCGCATGAATGGAACAACGAGAGCCCCACTGTCCCCGCCTACAACTCGGTGAAGCCACATAAGGAGGACGAACAGTCCTTCATCTTCCATCGGGGAGAGAAGACCCCGTGGAGTTTTACTGCAGCTTGTGCTTGTGGTATAGTAAAAATTGCACAGGGTATCTGGGAGCTATGCTTAACGTTCTCCGGGATGTTAAGAAGCAACGATGTAACACCAGACTCTTTTTGCAGTACCACTTATCCAGAGAAGACTGGAAACACGTGCAGGTGGGCAGTTCGGCTGGGGCGGCACCCCTTTGAAAAGATATCAAAGGGGCCCAAAGTTTAGTTCAAACGGGGCAGAAATCCGTTGAAGAGGGCAAAGCCAAAAACTAGACTGAATGGATTTCCAAACGCACGGAATTCATAGACGAAAGTCTGGCTTAGCGATCCATCGTGCGCCCACTATTGGGGCCCGGTGGTGACAGAAAAATTACCCCAGGGATAACAGGCTCGTCGCGGGCGAGAGCTCCTATCGACCCCGCGGTTTGGTACCTCGATGTCGGCTTTTCCTATCCTGGTCCTGCAGCAGGGGCCAAGGGTGAGGCTGCTCGCCTATTAAAAGGGAACATGAGCTGGGTTTAGACCGTCGTGAGACAGGTCGGTCTCTGCCTGATGGAAGCGTGGATGTCTGAGGGGAAGTTGCTCCGAGTACGAGAGGAACAGAGCAGCGTGGCCACTGGTTTACCGGTTGTCTGATAAGGCAGGCCGGGCAGCTAAGCCATTTGGGCTAAGTGCTGAAAGCATCTAAGCACGAATCCCATCCCGAGACAAGACATCCTTTCGTAAGATGAAGGTCGGCAGCAGAAGACTGCGTTGATAGGAAGGTGGTGTAGATCACAAGCTTCGGCGAGTGGTGAGCCAGCCTTTACTAACAGACCAACACACCGGTTCAGCCACTTACATAGAGACTATGCACGATGAATTCATTTTTGAATTCATCAAGTGGAAACAAATACACGACATGTACGGTGATTTTATTTTTAATCATTCTTAGCGGATGCTATGCATTTTGTTATGATGATTTTATTTAGTTCTCCTAGCGAATGCTATACACGACATTAAGAAAATAATTTCTAGTCTAATATTGGACTATCATAAATCTTAAATTATACTCTATTTCCCATTATTTATGAGTAATAATTTTGGTATGTTTCTATTATTTTCTATACTTGTTACAGGATTGCTAGTTAATCCTCTTGCATTTGCACAAGAAACTCCAGTAAATGCAACTGAAACTGAGACATCAAATTCTACATCTGAAACCACTGATACATCCTCAAACTCTACATCTCCTGAAGGTCAAACAATGGTAGTTGAAGATGAACTAGAAACTGAACTTGAAACTGAAGATGAAATGACAGGAACTGAAGATGAAGTATTGGAAGCTGAAATAATGGAAGAAACTGTTCTTTCACCACTTAAACAAATCAAAGAAGGTGTTGTACCTGAAAATGTAGTCTGTAAAGAAGGACTGGAACTTGTTTTCAAACTTAACGGACAACCGGCTTGCGTTAAAACAACAAGTATTCAAAAATTGATTGCTTGGGGTTGGGCCCAATAATTTTCTATCTATTTGGGCATAATATCTACTAAAATTCTAATAAACAATTCTGATACGGCTGAAATCTATTTCAAATATTGGATAGCGTTGTTCTATTCTTCGAATTCTATGTCTTTTTCTAGTTCTTTAGGAAGTCCAATCCACCATTTTGTGTTCTCAGACATTTCTTAAAATCAAAAGACTCAAAGTTGGTAATAGATCTGCTGGTTAATTCTGTAAAACAATTGTATAACAAAATATGACAAAATTTAGTCTTTTTTATATCTGATATTATCATTATTTTCTTCTGGATTTTTTATTTTTATTATTAGTGTGTCTCCTATTTTATTGAAAATTCTTTGGCGATTTTCATTTGTAAAAATCCATCCTAATACCACATCTAATGGTAAAAGAAATGTTTTGCCAAAACTACTAATCATGACTCCTTTCCAATCTGGTGGTTTTCCACGCATATCTGTTATTTTCAAATTTAGAATTTTTTTCCCAATTGTCTGGCCTTTTTTATATTCCAAAATTGTCCAATATCCAAAAAATATGATACTAGTTGGAATAAATGTTGTTTCTGCTAAAATCCATTTTTCACTTAATTCATAGTCAATTGTCCCAAAAACTGAAGAAACCATTATTATTGAAACTGCTGAAATTATGCAAAAATCAATTAACCACGCAAAAAATCTATCACTCCATTTTGCAATCACTATCTCTGAAAACTCTGAATCTGGCTCGCTCATATTCTAACTATTGTGATCAAATTAATAAAATATCTCCAACTGGAAACACGACACAGAGCTAATCTTTAGTTAGCACCGATTCCAACACAGTCCATTTATCACTGATATGCTATGCTATATTATGAAAGCAAAATTTGCATCTTCTTGTATATCGTGCGGGGATAAAATCCAATTAGGCAAAGAAATTGCCAAAAATAAAGACGACAAATGGGTTCATAAGCACTGCATTGATGATTCTGAAGGACTACCCTAGAAATTAATAAGATCTAATTTCAACTTTATTTGAAAATCTTTTTGTTCTTGATTAATCCCCTTGATGTCTTTTTCTGGACTATTAGAAAAAATGAGAAAGATGTAGTAAATCTTTACAATTCTCTTTCCCCCATAATGCAACTTGCAACAGGTGGGTCAATGCTGAATTTTGGCTATTGGATGGAAAATACAACTGAACCAATCTCTGCCCAAGAAAACTTGTGTTCATATTTTGGTAAACTGGCAGAACTGGAAAATGCAAAAAACGTTGTTGATGTTGGAAGTGGATTATCTGCACCAGCAATTTTTTGGAGAAATAATTATGAAAAATTAAATCTATTTTGTGTAAACATCAATAATACTCAATTATCTTTTTCAGGACCTCAAAAAAATATCGAATTTCTCAACTCAACTTCTACCAAATTACCCTTTTCTGATAATTCAGTAGATCGTGTATTGGCATTAGAATCCTCACAACATTTCAAACCTCTGAAAGATTTTATCTCAGAATCAAAACGAATTTTAAGATCCAATGGAATCTTAACTTTGGCATTACCTGTAACTCTTCCAAGCGCTTCTTTTGCAAAATTAGGGATTCTGAAATTTACTTGGTCCTCTGAACATTATGGGTTAGAACATGTGAGAGAACTTGTGATATCTGGTGGCTTTACAATTAATGATGAAAAATTAATCGGAAAAAATGTTTATGCTCCATTGGCAAATTATTATATTAAAAATCGTGTTGAGTTAAAAAAATCTATATTGGAAAAATATCCGAAATATATAGAAAAAATACTCTACATGTCTATTCTTAAAATGAAAAAAGCATCTGACCAAAAAATTATTGACTATGTTGTTCTAAAATGCAGGATCTAAATTATACACGTAGAATTCCTTGCTCCAATAAATTTTCTGTTGCGTTTAGATATTCTGATTCTGAAATTAAGTCATCTATTAGCCACATTGTGGTTGTCTTGAACCATTTTGGTATGACAAGTTCGTGTGTTAGATATTTTTTCTCAAAAACATTAGTGTCTGTTAATTCTATTTTTTCCCATTTAGTAACAATATCTGTTTCTTTATGGCTATCTGAAAACACAAGCCCTGTTTTTTTATCTATAATTACTGTATCTTGCTTTTCTAAATTTTGTGCAATCCATACTTGATGTGCGTTACTCTTGAATTCATATGTTGTTTCACCTATTACTTTTAAATCTGATGTGACCATGTCGCCAAAATTAATCGGAGTTAAAAATATGAATTTGTCTATTACACAACATTTCTTATTTGTTGGAACTGTGCCTTGACTGTCAATGTTAATTGTCCAGATCTCTTTTCCCTCTCTTGAAATTTTTTCTGTTTTTATTAAAATTTCATCATCACTAATTGAATCTACAGTGTATCTTTCTGTAATATCTTGACCGTATTTGTTAGAGTATGAATATTTCATAAAATCTGATTTTACAATACACAGTTTATTCTCATTGCAATTCCTATCCATATTATTCAAAGATGGATTTAGAAGATGAGCTTCTAGCATTACTCTTATTCCATATGCAAATCGTGAATCTGTGATTTTCCCTTGCATCCACATTTTTGCATCGTTTTTTATCCATTCTGGCATAATATCAGAAATTTCCATATGTCTGTCTTTGATGTATCTTGCATCGCCAAGATATTTTTCAATCTCTGCAATTAACACAATATCTCTTCCTGGATGTGTGCTCTTCCAAGCTACATGATTATACAAAATCACACATGCTCTAAGATTTGGATAGTTTTGATGTTGTTCTGCAAGCGTTTCTACCCCCATGAAAACATATTCGTCATAAAAAAACTCACAAAATTTTAGAATGTCTTTTGTTGTCTTTACCTCAAAATCTGGATCATGTGCAAATACACTGGGAACTCCAATTGCCCCAGCTACTGCTCCCATTATTAGGAGCATCAATATTGGCAATCTCATTGAATTCTATTTCTATTTTTTTCCTTATTAATTACTTGTAGAAATTCTCTTAACTTGATGACCAATGTGGAATTTCAATTCCAAACATGATTCCAACAAATTTGATCAATATTGTATCATTGGCTAAGTTTTTATTTTTGATATATTGACTGTACTCCATTGTCTGCTCAAAATAACACTGCCCTTTACAATGAAAAATGTTCACAGATTCTCAAAGAATCCGAAATTAGATTTGCAGGAATTGTAGATAAAAATGGAAAGTTAATAGCTGGTGGTTTTAAAGAAGGGCTTGTACCTCATGAGGGAGATGAAACTAGATTACACTCATTTTTGGAATTTGTATCAAAAGCTTCTATTAGAAAAGAGTATGACGAAAGCTTGGGCCCAATTAATTACCTTGCAGCAAGACGAGATAAGGCAGTACTGGTGAGTTTTCCATTTCCAATTACACAAATTCTTCTTTTGATCTCTGCAGAACCTTCTGCTAATATTGAAAATTTGGCTAAGAAGGTAGTTAAAATTTTTACCAACGTTAATTAGAATTACTGTTATCTGGCAAATTCTTTAATATGCCTTAATTTTTTGTTCTTGCGTTGTATAGGTCATTTCTAATTTTATTTTCAATTTTATTTGTATCTGGTAGTTTTGTTTCTGTGTTTGGATCTGTCCAAAATTTTTCTATAGATAAATCAATATATCATGACGGCGATACTCTCACAATTTCAGGTACTGTAAACTATGACGCTACAATTCCTTCTGTAATACTGCAAATAATTACCCCTGGTGGAACCGGTCTTGCTGGAATTGCAAACGTATTGCCAAAATCAGATGGTTCATTTTCTACTACATTTCATGTGGGTGGTCCTACGTGGTCTGAAGATGGTACTTACACAATCAAAATATCATACGGTGAAAATCTTGAAAAAACATTTTCTTATCAAAAATCATCTGCAAATTCTGATGATGCCTCTGTTGATACTATTGATGCTATTGGCAATCCTGACGAATCATTTATTGAAAATCCTAAAATGCAAATACCTGATTTTCCTTCTCTAGATCGTTCTCCACAATATTACATTGACAGATATCACAATGAACCAAGCTACAAGTCTTGGTTTGATTCTCAATTTCCTAATTATTTAATACAGGATGTTGTTGGATACAAACCAACACATGTGCAAAACTTTCCTTCTCTAGATCGTTCTCCACAATATTACATTGACAGATATCACAATGAACCAAGCTACAAGTCTTGGTTTGATTCTCAATTTCATAAACAATCCATCTATGATATTTTAGGTTTTTCCACTTACATTCCTGATTGGATTAAGACATATGCTGAATTGTGGGCCACAGGCGACATGTCTGATTCTGAATTTATTTCAGGATTGGATTTTATGTTAGAACATCACATAATTATAATTCCAAATTTACAGTATTCTGAAGAAAACTCTGTATCTAGTATTCCAAATTGGATACGAAACAATGCTGATTGGTGGGCAAATGATTTGATTTCACAAAAAGAATTTGTAAATTCTTTAGAATATCTAATTGAAGAACAAATCATTGAAATTAACTAGTTAATTTGGAAACAATCTTTTGTTTTCTTATACTATTGATCAAATAGTTTTAATTTGATAGAATTATTACTAAAATCATGAAAGCAACATTTGGTGCAGGATGTTTTTGGCATGTTGAAGACTTGCTTCGTAAAACCAAGGGTGTGAAATCAACACAAGTAGGTTACATTGGAGGCAAATTGGCACATCCAACTTATGAGGAAGTCTGTACTGATGCAACTGGTCATGCCGAAGCAGTACAAGTAGAATATGATCCAAATGAGATCTCTTATGATGAATTACTCAAAATATTTTGGAGTAACCATGATCCTACATCACTAAATCGACAAGGACCTGATGTTGGGAATCAATATCGTTCTGCAATCTTTTTTCATGATGAAGAACAAAAAAAAATTGCACAAGAATCCAAAGAAAAACTAGAAAAATCAGGAAAATTTCAGAAACGTATTGTAACTGAAATTATTCCAGCTCCGGAATTTTACAAAGCTGAAGAATATCATCAAAAATATTTTCAGAAACACGGACTATCTTAAAATTATTTTACAATAAGTACTGGAATTTTTGATGAGTGAATAACATAGTTTGAAACACTACCCAAAAATAACTCTCTTACCGCACTTCTTCCTCGCGAACCCATCACAATTAGATTAAAGTTTTCTTTTTTGTCGTGAGCCAATTTTATGAGATTATATCCTATATCTCCACGCATCAGTTTTTCTTTGAATACTATGCCGTTTTGTGCTGATAATGTTTTGGCGTTGTTCATCATTTTTTTAATTTCATTATTCCATTCTTTATTCACCGAGCCCACTCCATGAAATTCTGAATGTGGCTGTATGTTAATCGAGTAGGCACCGGTAATCGTAGATCTGAATTGCCTTGCCATGGATATGGCCATTTCAAGTGCCCGCATAGAATTTTTTGAACCATCCAATGGAACTAGGATTTTACTGATTTTTTTATTTATCATAATATGTTTTCTATCTAGATCTTAAAAAACATAGTCTCTCTTATCGTATGCGTGAAAATTTAGAAAAGTAATAAAAACAACTGATCGGTAGTAGTAACTAAACTTAACTAGCTAAATAATTGACGCTAAAATGGTGCAAGAAAGTTTTATTCAAGTGGATGGAAATAAGATCCGTTATCTAGAGTCTGGAGACTCTAAAAATATTCTAGTGCTAGTTCATGGATTGGGAGCATCTGCAGAACGATGGAATAATGTAATTCCTAAATTTGCAAAACATTATCATGTGATAGTTCCTGATCTGATTGGATTTGGCTACAGCGATAAACCGATTGTGGACTATACTCCTGATTTCTTTTCAGCATTTCTTGGAAAATTTTTTGATGCACTAGGAATTAAACGTCCAAATGTAATCGGTTCTTCTTTAGGTGGTCAAATAGCTGCAGAATATGCGTCTGCACATCCCAATAATGTAGAAAAATTAATTCTTGTATCTCCTGCAGGTGCAATGAAACAATCTACACCTGCATTGGATGCTTACATAATGGCTGCATTGTATCCAAATGAACAAAGTGCTAAAAATGTATTTGAGATGATGGAATCTTCTGGCAATCAAGTTGATGATAGAATTGTTCGTGGATTTGTTGAGAGAATGCAATTGCCAAATGCAAAATTGGCCTTCATGTCTACCGTTTTAGGATTGAAAAATTCTGAAGTCATTACAACTAAACTGCATACCATTCACAGTCCTACACTGATAATTTGGGGTTCTAAGGATCCAGTCATTCCAATTCAGTATGCAGAAAGTTTTGCATCTTCTATCAAAGATTGTCGATTTTATAGAATGGATGGCTGTGGCCATACTCCATATGTCCAAGACCCAGATACATTTTCATCTATAGTTTTAGATTTTCTTTCATGTCGCTAGCTCTACTTATATACCACTTAATTCCTACTATTACCAATGAGCGGTAATTATAACCAGTTTAATCCTTCAGAGATGTTCAAAGATTGGATTCAAAAAAATGGTCGTGCACAAGCTGAATTTATGAAAAATTTTGGCTTATTGATGACAAACCAGAATACTCAAACATTCAATCCTTTAGAAACTCTACGAGAAGTATCTGATAACACAAGAAATGCTCAATCTGATTTAATGAAGACCATGTCTTCAATGCAAAACAAAAGCATGGAAACAATGTTTCAGATTGGCCAAATGCTCCCATCTTTTATGAATTGGGGCGCTTACAAAACAACTGTTAGTAGCAATGGCAGAATTTCTATTCCAGAGGCAGAACGTAATGCACTTGGATTAGGAGAAGGCGACTTGGTTCAAGTTATAGTACTTCCAATCGCAAAAAAATCAAAAAATAAGGAGGTGAAACAATGAGTAAAAACGAACAGACACCAGAAACTAAAGATATGTTTTCAGTTTATCAGGAAAACGTAGACAAAATATTCTCTGGTATTAGACATTCAGTACCACAGTATCATCAGTCAATTACTAATGTTCAGCAAGAATACCTACAAGCATATGAAAACATTGTTGATTCTACAATCACACTACAAAAAGAATATGCAAAGAAAGCAGGTATTGCAACTAACATTCCACAAACAACCCTCAAAGTAATTCATGATACTACAGAAGAATTTGTTAAAGCAGCTTCAATACAGAATCAAATAACACTTGCAACAATTGATGCAACACAACAAAACATCAAAACATTCAATAACAATGCAAAATCATTTGCTGATCTAAACAGAAATATTCTACAGTCCTGGATCTCCGCATTCACCACAAAGAACAACTAGTGGTAAAATTTTATTTTTTATTTTATGATCTTTCTGCAAGCCATTTCCCTAACTCTGGGAGTACTTTGTTTTGAGATAATGAGCTAGCAATCATGCCTACGTGGCCTGTTGGATACATCTTTAACGTTTTATCTTCACTTCCAACTGCATAATGAAGAGGCATGCTACATTCTGGCGATACCAGATGATCTCCAACTGCAACTTGTGTAAATAATGGCATGTCTATTTTTTTCAAATCTATGTGGCTTCCACCAACATACATTTTATTTTGAATTAGCAAGTTATCTTGATAGATGTCTTTGATCCATTGTCTGAAAAGTTCACCTGGTATTGGTGGTGTATCTCCTAACCATTTTTCTACTCTTAGGAAATTATCTACAAATTTTTTATTCTCTATGTTTTTGAAAAAATTTACGTATTTTTCAATTCCTTGCTCAAATGGTTTTAATACTGAAAAGCAGTAATACATGAATTCAGGAGGCATGTTCCCTATGATTTCCACCATTTTATCTACATCCATATGCTTGGCCAAATTACTAATTACTGTAGTATCTCGCCACCCATCAATTACAGGTGCTGTTGCAATATAGTTTTTCACACTTTCTGGATGCAGTGATGCGTATGCTGTTGCTATTGTAGCTCCAGTGCAGTATCCTTGCACTGATATTTTTTCTGTAGATGTCTCATCTTTGATAAATTCCACACTACTATCTAAATATCCATTAACATAATCATCAAAATCCAAGTACTTGTCCATACTTGTTGGTGTCCCCCAATCCAGCATGTACACATCAAATCCCTGCAGTAGTAAATTTCTAACCCAACTTTTTTCTGGCTGTATATCCAAAATATGATATCTGTTAATTAACGCATAGGAAATCAATAATGGTGTTTTGTATTGTTTTTCTGTAAGTGATCTGTAATGTAATAATCTTGTTTTGTCTATTTTCTGCACTATGTCGTGCGGGGTTACCTCTAGACTGATTTCATCTGGGGCTGAAACTAATTTAGGCGCATCCATAATGTTTTTGCCAAACTTTATCAACTCCTCCATGATTTTAGGGTCAAATTTTGATTCACTTTTCATTTTTTTATATTACCTTCATTTTTTGTGTCTCTTTTCTTTTTTAATTCAATTTCTAATTTTGTCACTCTTTTTTTCAGAGCATGTATTTCTTTATACACTTCATCAATTTCTTCTTTGCTTGGCAAATTTGCTGACTGTAAAATCACATTTGAAATATTATTCCAATGTTTTGTAAGTTCAAGCTCTTTTGATACTAGCTTTCCATAATTTTCTCCAAACTTTTCTGAATCAAATAATTCTGTATAGTCATTATCAAAAATATCTATCCATATTCTCTTAAATGACTCCATCTGTTCTGTGTCATGTGGCACATCTGGTGCTTTAAGATTGACTTTCTTTTGTGCTTCACTCCAAGTTTCTGATAGCTGCTTATAGTATTCTGTTACAAGTTTGTTAAACTCCATTAAATTTTCATTAATCTGAATTAACTCCGTTGAGATTTTCTTTGAATTTGAAGCAAATGCGCGCATAGGACCTATTGAGGTCAATGCCTGCGGTTTGCTTGCCATTAGATGGATAATATCTGTCCAGAACAAAGAAAGATGCTTGTAATAGTCCGTGATATCTTTTGGAGATTGTGATTCCACGGCTTACTATTACTACAGATCTCAATAAATAGATCGCTTGTTTAATTAGACAAATGGTTAATGTTGAAGAACTAGAAAAAATATGCCAAAAAATTACAAATCTAGACCCTAAGATGAGATCTTGTCGAATTATCAATAGTCGTGGGCATCTTGTTGCAGGTGGTATGAAAAAAGGACTACTGGCATTGGAAGCACAAAAACAAGATGAGATGATGTTCATGGAACTTGCGCTTAGAGTTCGTATGAGGCATGAATTTGATAAGGAGTTTGGTGAAGTTCATTTTTCCATGTCTTATAGAGATAAGGTAATTGTAATGAGTTTTCCTTTGGCAAATGATGATGTTTTGCTAGTATCTTCTGAAAAAGAAGCAGATTTTAGTAAAATTGCTTTTAAAATTCTTAAACTTATTACTCCACTCAAAAAATCTGTTCTGGGAACTTTTTAACTCGTTCTAATTTAGTAAAGTGGATTAATTATGAAAACTGATTCTCAAAATGTGACATGGGCTGATATTGAAAGACTGGCTAAATTACTTTCAAAGAAAATTTCCGTATTATCAAAAGACTTCTCAAGTATTTCTACAATTAGCCGTGGAGGGCTAGTTCCAGCAAGGCTATTGGCTGATCATATGGGAATAGACACAATACTTGTCGATAAAAACAAAATTCCTCCTGATTCTCTTTTTGTTGATGACATTTACGATTCTGGTGATACGTTTAAAAAAATAATCCCAAAAGTAACTGATCCTTCAAATTTTGTATATGCCACATTATTTGCAAGACAAGGCAAAAAATATCCAAAACAACTAGTATATGCTCAAAAAACAAAAGGCAGTGAATACATTGTATATCCATGGGATAAAATGGAATATCGTCGCCTCAAAGATTTTGCATTGTAATTTTTAAAACTGCACAACAGTTTAATTTTTTTAACGTACTTACATACACTGAGGGTGTTTTCCCTCATGTCTATCTTTATAATCTTTAATTAAATCATTTGTGATTTGCTCATAAGATATAGTCTGCATGTATCTCACTCTTGTAGCTCTTGAGATACATGGATCTTTTTCTTTATCTTGGATACTTGTTTTGATATTTTCAGAACCACCGATGAATAAAATTTTCATAGATGCATGCATCATATAGACTCCTGCAGATTGTGGTATTTTTGAAATCGTTTCTTTATTAAAGTCTAGCCAATCTGACCATGCATTTTCATTATTTGACATTTTTCTCCTATTAGTTTTGCATCATTTTTCTCAAACCTGCACATCTGTTTCTAATTGTTACCTCTGTAACTCCAGATGCAATTGAGATATCTTTTTGTGATTTTACCTCACCTGTACTAATACATGCCAAATACAATGCCGCTGCTGCTATCCCCATAGGATCTTTTCCTGCAACCATCCCTATTTTTTTTGCCTGTTCTAGTATTGCAACTGCTCTTCGTTTACTTTTTTCGCTTAATTCTGCAATGCTTGCAATTCTTGATACTCCTTTTACAGGATCTACCACTGGCATTTTTAATTCCAGTTCTCTAAAAATTAATCTATAACATCTTGCAACATCTTTTCTTCTAATGTTGATGCCCTTGGCAACATCATCCAAAGTTCTAGGCGTTTCAGTATTTCTACATGAAGCATAAAGGCATGCTGCAACTAGGCCTTGAATAGAACGACCTCTTACAAGTTTTTTCTCCATAGCCTTTCGGTAAATATACGCAGCTTTTTCAACTACTGCATCTGTTAGTGCCAGTTTATCTTTTAATTTGTCCATTTCATTTAGTGCTTGTCTTAGATTTCTATCTGCAGAAGAATGTGCCTGTGTTCTACTATCCCAAGTTCTTAATCTCTCAATTGAGCTCTTCATTGATGATGTGAGTGGTTTTCCGGTAGAATCTTTGTTTGCAGCGCCAATTACTGTTGATAATCCCATATCGTGCATTGTCAATGATGTTCCTGCACCTACTCTAGTTCTGTTTGTATCATCATTTGCAAAAGAACGCCATTCTGCTCCTGTCTCTGAAATTTTATCGGAAACTACAAAACCACATCTTCCACAAAACAATTCTCCAGTGGTTTCATCTGTTACCATTTTTTTATCACCACATGAAGGACATTTTGGTCCAGAAACTATTGTGCTTTTCAGCATTAGTCATAATTCTGTAATTAGCTTATTATTCATTTTACCTAATTTCTGCAGGTTAATTGTATGTAGGTTAAGCTAATACTCATTCTAATTCTATAAAATTAGAATAACTCTGAATAATCAGAAATGAATGTTTTATTTTTTAATTTGAAAAATTATCCTAATAGGCAATATGCATAACTTGGTTTTAACGAAGTATACATTATGTTATTTGGATCAGATGTATGTTCCAGTCCTATTGAATGACCCAACTCATGTGTCATTATTTTTTCAACAGTTTTTATATCATACAGCTGAAATATTCCGTCACAATTATAATCGCCTAATGTGATTTCAACTACTCCCTTTCCCAAATGTGCATGACCAAGTACGCCTTGTCCTATGTCTCGTACTACCCATGTAACCCATACATTTGCTTCGTGTTTTTGATCAGTAATCTCAAATTCCATTATGGCTTTTTGTCCGTTGGTACTTAATTCTTGATTTTCCCAAAACAAAAATGAATTTTGCAATGTACTGACATGATCTAATGGCAATCCTGTTGGCTGTTCATTTACAAAAACCTTGTAATGAATAACATATGTTTGATTTATGATTTGGTACGTGGGATCTGGAAAGTTACTTGATGCTGTTTTTACCTCTTCTTCAAAGTTCCATTTTATATAATCTCGGAGAAATTTTTTTATTACTTCTTGACTAGGATTTGGGTTTTCTATGTATCTTTTTTCATCTGCAACATTTTTTGAAATACTGCGCAGATATTTTCCAAACAAATAAAATTCATCATCTTTTTCTTTTTGAATCTCTTCTTGTGATTTTTTAATATCTACAATTATGATTCCTTTTTCTATCATGTACTGTATTCCTTGAACAAAAGAATTGTCATCTATTGAGCCATCTGCCCACCAATCAGCATTGTTTCGTATCCAATCTGGTATTTTATCGTCTGTTTCTGATTTTGTTTCTACTATTGGAATTTGTATGATTTTATTTTCAATCATAAATAATAATGCTGATACAAACTCTGAATCTTTGATTTGCCCTTCTGCCCACCATTTTGCAGTAGGTTTGATCCAATCTGGAATTACTATCTCAATTTTTAGACCAACTGGTTTTTCTGTCGTAATGTATGGATATTTTGCAATCACCTTATCTATAAATTCTTTATAGTTGTTGATCACAACACTGTCTGATTTTTTCTTGACTGCTTTTTCAAAATAGTATTTGGCTTCTTGATATTCTCCCAAATTTCCAAATCCAATGCCCATTCCAGTAAGCGCTGTAATGTCGTCTGGCTTGGATTGAAGAATCTTGAAGAACTCTTTTAGTGATTTTTCGTGATATCCGGAATTACTTAGAGCAATAGCCTTCATTTTCAATGTGGACAAATTATTTGGAGTCACTTCTAAAATATCATCATAGATTACAATTGCTTCGTTGTATTCTCCTTTCACAAAGTGTTCATTGGCCTGTTTGAACATTGTCTGTGCATCGCTTGTAGTCTGTGCGAACACAGGAACTGAAATAAAACTAGAAAATAGTAAAATTGCACCTAGAAAAGCATGAATCATCAATATTTGACGTTTTGATTTCAGATATATTTTATTTCCATTTTGTGACAAATTATGACTATTGGTATATTACTGCCATTTTTAGTTCAAAATTCTGTACTTCTTAGCAAATCTTTAATCTTCTAACAAATACAAGTTTTCTAGATTGAGTAAGCTCGGCGTAGGTGAAATTATCTATGAATTTAGCAAGAAAATTCAAGACATCAAGTCAGAATTAGATGAATTAGGAGGTCCCACCTTAGACATGCCTGAATTAATTACTTCTACTAACCTTTTACGCTCAAATGAATATCTTGCCAAAGTATCTAAAAAACAATCTGAGCTACTGTCTGCATACAGCCAGTATTCTAAGGTGCTAGAAGACATGATTGTTGTGGTTTTTGATATCCAAAATGATCTCAAAAATATCTTAAGAGAACAATCTAATCTTATTTCAAATAGAAAGTCTAGAAAACCTTCTATATCAAAAAACAAGAAAAAATCTACACCTAAAAGAAAGTCTTCAAAAAAATGATATGGATTTTGTTTATGTCATTTTGAAATATGTGTGATATCCCCCGAAGTAATTCGCCTATTTTTCTTATTTTCTGATATGACTAACGCCCCATCTTCATCTATTTTGATTGCCTTGCCTCTAATTTTTCCGTTCTCTGTACTCAGTTCTATGTTTTGACCAATTGTCGAGGATCTTCTTGTCCAGTCTCTGATGATTTTTTTAGTATCCCCTGTATTCAATAAATTGTATATCTGTTCTAACTCCATCAAAAATGATTGTACTAGTAAAATTGATTTTACCGTTTTATTTTGTTCACTCAATGATGCAATCCCGTAAAAATTCGGTGTGTCTTTTAAGCTCTTTTCAATTTGCTTAATGTCTACATTGAAATTTATTCCAACACCTAGGATTAGATTTTCTATTTTATTTGACTCTAATGATGCATCCACTAACATCCCTGCAACTTTTTTGCCTTTGATTGTTATGTCATTTGGCCATTTCAATTCTGATTTGATATTCAATGTTTTTTCTATTGCATTTGATAGTGCTAGTGCAGAAGCTATTGGGAATAATGTGATTACTGATATGTCAAATTTTGGGTGTAAAATTATTGAAAGCCAAATACCTCCTTTGGGTGAAATCCACTTTCTGCCTAATCTCCCTTTTCCACTGGTTTGTTTTTCTGCAATTATCACTGTTCCATTATTTGCTTCATCTGAAGCAATTTTCATCGCATGGTTTTGAGTAGAATCAATTGAATCAAAATAATATGCTTGTTTTCCAAATATTTTGGTCTTTAACCCTGACGTGACTTCCCATGGCAGTAGCATATCTGTATTGGATTCTAGCCTGTATCCTAGCTTTTGTTTTGATTCTATTTTATATCCCAATTCTCTAATTTTTTTAATATGCTTCCAAACTGCAACTCTGCTTATTCTTAAGACATCACTCAGATCTTGACCTGAAAGATATTCTGTATTGTGCGATTTTAGAAATGATAATACTTTGACTAGACCTGGATTGTCATACGAGCTGTACATCAACTGTATGTCTTCTTTATTTCAAGTATAAAATATCAACTTTAACTTAGAATCCGACATCAAAGTCAAATCCGCCGCCATCAGACCCACCGCCATCCGAACCACTGTCTGATGAACTATCTCCACCTGCATCACTTGGAATGCTTTCTGCTGGTACATAGTCTGTCATCATCATACCCATCATGCTAAACATCATTGAAAACATGATCATATCCATTACTCCAAAAAACATCATCATGGGAAGAATTGATTTGTTATCATCCATGTATTGCTTTAATTTTTGCTTGTCTCCACTTTTGTACAATAATGACATTTGATCCCATTTACCTTGTAATTCATGAATTCTCTCTTCTACTTCCTTAGATCCTCTTTCTGTGATTTTGATCTCTATTTTTTTACCAAACCAACTCTTTTTCTCTTCCACTGTGATTAGTTCTCTCTTCTCTAGTTTTTCGAGAATTGAATTTAATTCCTCTGCATCTATTTGAGCTGCATTTTGTATCTTTTCAAATTTTTTGGCTCCTTTTTTAATTGCCCCAAGAACAATTACATCTTTTGGTTCTTCTGGAGTTGGTTCCATGAAATCTGATTTTTGTTATTATTAAAATACCCTGCGGTTTTGCTTTTTTGTCTTGATAATTCTTTATCCTGAATATCTTATTCTTGTTTATTTCAAAAATTATATTCCACTATGCTTTAGATTTTTTATGGAACATGATTCTTACACCGATGCTGAAATTCGAGACATTCTTTCTTTAAGACGTGTTGTAGTAGTTGGTATGTCTAAAAATGATAACAAGGCAGCACACTATGTGCCAAAATATCTGTCTGAAAATGGGTTTGATATAATTCCAGTAAATCCTACAACTGATAATATTTTAGGCAAAAAATGTTACAGTACTATTTCTGATGTTGATGATGATATTGACATTGTTGATGTGTTTAGGCCCTCTGATCTTGTACTTCCTGTTGTGGAGGAAGCTATAAAGAAAAATCCCAAGGTAATTTGGCTTCAAGAAGGAATTCACAATCCTGAAGCTGAAGACATGGCAAGAAAAAAAGGCATCAAAGTTGTATTTAATAGATGTATGTTGGCAGAATATCAGAGGCTATTCTAGAAATGACTTCCTTTGATGCTTTTTACAATGATTTGCTTGAACTAGTCAATAAACATGAAAAGAATAACACTCCGCTAAAAGTTGAAAAAGATCTAGAAACTAACATTGTAAAAATTTTTGGTGAAAACATTACTGCTCTGACAAGAGCTAAAAATGGATTAAATGATGTGACTGAGCTTGCATATGCAACAGCAGAACATCATCCATATTGGAATTTACTTTACAACTGCTCAGAAATAACAAATACTATTTTAGATAAATGGAAAAGTGAACTTTCAAAAAAAGACATAAGTGATATTGAATGGTCCATAAAGGAATTAAAACAATCCCTTGAAAAGATCACTGAGAAAACAAACGATTCCATCTAGGCAGAGATAAATATTCTTAGATTGCAATCAAACCATGCCAATTAAACTCGGGCTAATAGGCAAAACAAATACTGGTAAAACTACTTTCTATAATGCTGCCACTTTATCTTCTGAAGAAATCTCTTCTTATCCATTTACAACAAAAAAACCTGTTTCTGGAACAGCACACGCAATTACATTATGTGTACATCCAGAATTCAAAATACAAGACAATCCTAATAATTCAAAATGTGTTGAGGGTTGGAGATACATACCAGTTGAATTAATTGATTTACCTGGTCTTATCAAAGATGCCTGGAAAGGAAAGGGCTTGGGAAATCAATTTCTTTCCATTGCCGCACAATCTGATGCATTACTTCATGTAGTTGATGCCTCTGGCGGTATAGATTCTTCTGGAAAAATCAGCGAAGTTGGAAGTGGTGATCCTATATCTGACTTTGCAGATATTGAAGAGGAATTAATCATGTGGTATCATAAAATTTTGGAAGGGAATAGAGATAAGGTCTCAAAGTTGATTCGAACTGGCTCTGGAATTATTGATGCTATAACTGATTTGTATCGTGGTATAGGTGTCAATAAAATACATGTGAAAGATGCATTGATTGCACTTGGACTAGAAGAAAAAGAATTTGATGATTTTGATATGGTTGATACTAAAAAACTTGCGTCGTATATTAGAAAAATTTCAAAACCTACCTTAATTGTTGCAAATAAAATAGACGTTGAAGGTGCAGACAAAAATTTTGCTAGATTGCGAGAACGTTACAATGATTCTATAGTAATTCCTGTCAGTGGTGATAGTGAATTTAGTCTAAGAAGAGCAGAACAAAAGGGATTGATCAAATACTCTCCAGGTTCGGAACAATTTGAAATAATCAAATCCGGGGAGCTTAATGAAAAACAAACACGTGCATTGGATTTCATAAAACAAGGAATAATGGGTGAATACATGAGAACTGGTGTGCAATTTGCAATAAACGTAGCAATCTTCAAACTTTTGAAGATGAACTCTGTTTATCCTGTAGCTGATGAGAAACATCTTGCAGATAAAAAAGGACGTGTATTGCCTGATTTGCTTTTGCTTAAGGCTGGAGCAACAATTGCTGATCTTGCAAAGGAGATACACACTGATCTTACCAAAGGATTGCTTTATGGAAAAGACTTGAGATATCATTTGAGATTGCCAGTAGATTATCAACTAAGGGATAGAGATGTGGTGTCTTTGGTTAGTGCATCAAAGAAATAATCTGTTTTCGTTAGTGCTTAAACTTCTTTTATGCTTTAACGATGATGTTGTTTTCACCGTCTACATAATTGTCACAAGTTTCACAAAGCCAATGTGTCTTGTTTTCTTCTTTTATCCATTTTGGAAGTCTTCGACTGTTACATTTTTCACAAAATAACGACATATTCCATTCTGTTTCTTCCTCTATTTGTACTGGTGTTTGTGCTGTCTTACTGTATATCTGCCTTGATCTTTTCTTTTTGTATCCAGATTGTTTTTCCCTTATGATCAATTAACTCGATGTTCATTTCATTGAGTTTGTCTCTGATTTTGTCTGCTTCTTGAAATTTCTTTTCTTTTCTTAATTGTTCTCTGTTTGTGATCAAATTGTCAATTTCTTGTTTTTGCTCTAGTGTTATTTTTGGGATAATCAATCCTAAAATTTCAAGCATTCTTTCAAATTCTGGAATAATTATTTTAGCATCATCTGAGTCTAATTTTTCTTCGGCGGCTAAATGATTTACTTCTTTTACAAGTTTAAAAAATGCCAAAAGTGCAAGATGAGTATTAAAGTCAGATTCCAACGCATTATCAAATTCATTACTTGTTTCCTCAATTAGTGATCTGATTTCACTGTCATGATTTTTATTATTTGCATGAATCAATTCATAATAACATATCTCAGCTTGGCGCCATTTTATGAGATTCTCTTTTAACAATTCTTCAGAATAGTCTATTGGTTTTGAATAATGCCCTGACAAACAAAATAATCTGATTATGTTTGACCCCCAGTTATCTAAAACATATTTTATTGATTTGATGTTTCCAAGTGATTTTGACATTTTTTCACCATTAATTGTAACCATTCCTACATGCATCCAAATTTTTGCAAATTGTTTTGATGTAAATGACTCTGACTGTGCAATTTCATTTTCATGATGAGGAAATATCAAATCTCTGCCGCCTCCATGTATGTCAAAATTTTCTCCAAGGTATCGTATACTCATTGCAGAGCATTCTATATGCCATCCTGGTCTTCCTTTGCCCCACGGGCTATCCCAGAGTGGCTTGACATCTGAAAATTTCCACAATGCAAAATCTAGCGGATCTTTTTTTGCCTCGTCTACTTCAATTCTTGCACCTGATTGCAGTTCGTCTATCTTCTTTTTTGATAATTTACCATATTGGGGAAATTTTGATACTGAGAAATACACTCCATTCTTTGATACATATGCTATATCTTTTTCAATTAGTTTCTTGATGACATTTTTAATATCTTCCATATGCTCAGTTGCTTTGGGATAATTTGTTGCACGCTTTACGTTTAATCCATCAAAATCATTGAAATAATTTTGAATATATCTTGAACTAATTTGCTCTGCAGTTGTATTTTCTGATTCGGCACGATTTATTATTTTATCATCAACATCTGTAAAATTTTGAACAAAGTCTACTGTGATTCCTTTGCTCTCCAAGTATTTTCTTAGAACGTCAAAAACAATTATTGTCCTTGCGTGTCCTATATGTGATTCGTCGTAAACTGTAACCCCACACAAGTATACTCTTATCTTTTTTGAAATGTCTAGCATTTGTTCTGAATTGCTAAGCGTGTCTTGCAGTCTCATAAATCCTCAAATGGTTTTTGTTGTGTTTCTCTTTTATGTGTGCTATTGAGATATAATTGGTACACTTTTTCAACAATTTGTTTTTCAACTTGTAATGTTTCTACAGTTTTTTCAATTGAAAGTTTTTTGTCAAAAATACAATAAAGTATGGAATCTATGTCTTCATATGACATTCCTAATTCCTTTTCAGCTTCATGTTCTTTCCATAGATGTGGGCTGCTCTTTTTTTCAATGACGCTTTGGGGCACATCTAAAAATTTTGCAATCTCTCTTACTTGTAATTTGTATAATGAAATTATTGGAACTAAATCTGATGCCCCATCTCCATATTTTGTAAAATATCCAATCAAGTACTCACTTTTGTCACTTGAACCTAATACCAAGTAGTTTTTTGTATTTGCATAATAATACAAAATATTTGCTCTTACACGTGCTCTGAGATTTCCTTTGGCCCAATCGTTTGGTTCAAGATACTTTGAATATTCATTTACAATTGGTTTGATATCGATTAATTTGTATTCCAATCCCGTAAGTGCTATCATTCTCATTGCATCTTCTGTCTCTATACTTGGTGTGATCTGTGTATCTGGCATTATAATTGCAAGTGTTTTTTCTTTTAGTTTTCTTTTGCATATGTAAGCTAAAACGGCTGAATCAATTCCACCACTCAATCCTAAGATTACTCCTCTCGCATGATTATTTTCTATTTGCTTTGTCAAGAATTTCTCAATTATCTCAATAATTGCAGGATAGTCTTGATTTATTATTTCATTAATGATATCTTGATTCAATGATTAATTTGCAGAATATGTGAGAATAAAAATTGTACCACATACTGAATTGAAATTTGCCTCATTTGAATCATTTATTATTCATTTTGCCAACTTTGCCTTGAAGACTTTTCTGTTTTTAAGTATTTGAACTCCTTTACACTTTTTGAAGATCTATTTTTTATTTAACTGATATAGATTGATTTATTGATTTTTTAAAATTTCAAATGATGTGGATGCTAATTCGACCCCATTATATTTTAAAATTATTTTGTGAACTCCTATTTGTGAATCCCCATTGATTTGAAATAGTGTGTTTATCTCTCCTTTCTTTGTGGCATATGTGTTGATTTCCTCTTGAGATTCATCTGGATAAATAATTGCTATGTTTATCACATCTCCTCTAGTATAATTTTCAACATATCCAATAATTGTAATTTGTTGATAACTGTATTTTGATTGAGGTTGTTCAAATTGTTCCTTATCTACAGCGATATATGTTACTTTTTCTAATTCAGCAAATGTAAATTGTATAACTCCAACCACTAGAATTCCTATCAACATTGGAAGAATTATTTTTCCATACATGTTCTTACTGTATTTTTTTTGTATAAAAGGTGAGTGTAAACATTCCATTTTTGGGAGATAATCGTTTTTGTCTTTTCAAAACATTACAAAACTAATGACTGAAAAATAGATGTATTTTTATTATTTTACAGATTTTTTTATGATTTTAACACTTAGATATTCACATAAATTCCGTCGTTTCTTGCTTCAACAGAATATGTTTCTAATTTTACATCTTTGAGATAGTCTTTCAATTCACCTGTCTTGATATTATAGTGCCAAAAATGTAATGGGCATTCTACTATATCTCCTTCAAGTTTTCCTGGTGCAATTGATCCGTCTTGATGTACACAAAGATCATCTATTGCATGATATCCACCTTGGTTAAATATTGCAATTTGTTTATTGTCAATTTTAAAGGCCTTTCCTTTACCTGCAGCAATTTCTCCTTTCTCTGCAATTTTTTTCCAAGTCATACTTGTTAATTTCATGATTTTGTCATTTATTTAGATTCGCATGATAGAATTTTATACTCTTTCTGAAGCCAAATTGTATTGAGCAAGGTAAAGTCTAGTGCAAAATTGATTCAAGACGGTAAATTGTCTTATGAGTGGGCTAGATCTCATATGCAAATCTTAGACAATACTATTAATCGATTTAAAAAATCCAAACCTCTCAAAGGTGTTACAGTAGGATTTTGTTTACACATAACAAAGGAGACATCTGTTCTTTTAATGGGGGCAAAGGAACTTGGTGCTACTGTTGCATGTTGTGGTGGAAATCCTCTTACAACACAAGATGATATTGCAGCATTTTTAGCATCACAAGGAATTCATGTTTATGCATGGCATGGCCAATCTGTAAAAGAATATGATTGGTGTATTGACCAGGTCTTGAATCACAAACCTACTATTCTGACTGATGATGGTGCTGACATGAACGTAAAGGCACACTTTGATAATAGATATAAAAATATGAAAATTCTTGGTGCAACTGAAGAGACAACTGCAGGCGTAACTAGAATCAGAGCTGTTGCAAATCAGGGCAAACTTCGATACCCTGTAATTCTAGTAAATGAGGCATACACAAAACACATGTTTGATAATCGTTATGGAACTGGACAAAGTACCATTGATGGATATTTGCGTGCAATGAATTTGCTTATGGCATCTAAACGAGTTGTTGTTGTTGGATATGGTTGGGTTGGTCGTGGTGTCGCATCAAGATGCCACGGGATGGGTTCCAAAGTAATAGTAACTGAAATTGATCCTGTAAAGGCATTAGAAGCTCACATGGATGGATTTGAAGTAATGCCAATGGCACAGGCCTGCAAAATAGGTGATATCTTTATCACTTGTACTGGCATGACTAGTGTAATTAGAAAAGAACACATTTTACAAATGAAAAATGGTGCTGTTATGGGAAATGTAGGGCACTTTGATGTAGAAATTGATAGTAAATTTTTGCTGAAAGAATCAAAATCAGTAAAAAGAGTAAGACCAAACCTTGATGAATGTACACTCAAAAATGGTAAACGCGTTTATCTTATTGGTGAGGGACGCTTGGCAAATCTCGTTGCAGCAGAAGGTCATCCTCCAGAAGTAATGGCTCAGTCATTTTCTAATCAAATTCTATCTATTTTGTATATTCTCAAAAATCATGCAAAGATTGGCAATAAAATTATCAATGTTCCAGAAGAAATTGATAAACAAGTTGCAGTTGATGCTCTAAAAGCAATGGATGTAAAAATTGACAAGCTCACACCAGAACAAGTCAAATATGCACATAGCTGGTAAAACTTCTTAACCCCAATTAGATTCCAAACTAAATAGATGAAAAATAAAGCAATCATTACTAGTGCATTGCCATATGCAAACGGGGAGATACATCTTGGCCACGTTGCATCAACATATCTACCGGCTGATGTCACTACAAGATTTCTAAAACTCAAGGGCGTAGAGGCTTACTATTTTTGTGCATCTGATGATTTTGGTACTCCTATTTTGATACAATCTGAAAAAGAAGGAAAGTCACCTTCTGATTATGTTGCATATTGGAATAAACGTGATTATGATGATTTTACTGCATTTGGTATTGATTTTGATTTTTTCTACAAAACAAGTTCTCCTGAAAATATTGCCTTTGTTCAAGATGTGTTCCGAAAACTTAATGCTGAAGGTCATATATACGAAAAAGAAATCATTCAATTTTACTGCAGCAATGATAAAAAATTTCTACCTGATAGATATGTCAAAGGTGTTTGTCCTTATTGTAATGCAGCTGATCAGTACTCTGATCTTTGCGAAAGTTGTGGGCGTGTTCCTGAAGAAATATCTGATCCAAGATGTTCTATTTGTGGACAAACCCCTACTAAAGAAAAGACAACTCATTTCTTTTTCAAGCTTAAAACTTTTGGTGATTCATTATCCAAATGGCTAGACGAAAATGACAATCTGCAAAAAGATGTGAAAAAATACGTTCAAAACTGGATAAAATCTGGCCTGATTGACTGGGATATTACACGCGA
Source organism: Nitrososphaeraceae archaeon (assembly GCA_025930495.1). Taxonomy (GTDB): domain Archaea; phylum Thermoproteota; class Nitrososphaeria; order Nitrososphaerales; family Nitrosopumilaceae; genus Nitrosarchaeum. Next base: position 11,653 of record JAICOU010000008.1, on the reverse strand, counting down.
TATCTCTTGGGGTGTTTCAGTACCGCTTGAAGCTGCCAAAGACAAGGTATTCTATGGTTGGTTTGATAATCACTTGGCATACATTTCTACTGCAATAAAATTTCTTGAGGATAAAGGCATAAACGGAAAAGAGTTTTGGAACTCTGCTGATATTTACCATTTTATTGGCAAGGATATTGTTTATCATCATTATCTGTTTTTGCCTGCAATGCGTTTAGGATTAAACAGTGAATACAAGCTTCCTGATTTTATTCCAACTAGGGGCCATCTAACACTACAATCAAAAAAGATTTCAAAAAGCAGAAACTGGTACATTGGGCTAAGACAATTTTTAGAATACTATCCTGCAGATTATCTGAGATATTATTTGGTTGCAATAAATCCATACTCTCAAGACGACTTGAATTTTGACTGGGATGAATTTACAAACAGAATCAATTCTGAGTTGATTGGCAATCTTGGAAACTTTGTTAATCGCGCATTGGGTTTTACAAAAAAAGCATTTGATGGAGTAATTCCAGAAACTCAAACTTATGATCAAAAAGACATTGAAGCGGAAAGCAAAATAAAAAATCTTTCTGGTGATCTAGGAATACTGATGGAGCAAAATCATCTGGACAGAGCTCTAAAGAAAATCATGGAATTTTCATCATTTTTCAATCAATATTTTCAGCACAAAGAACCTTGGAAGAAAGGACCTGGAACTGCAAACTGTGTATTTTTATCAGTAAATGCTGCTCGTAGCATGGCAATAGCATTATTTCCATTTCTTCCAGAATCGTCCCAAAAGATTTGGGTTCAGCTTGGATTTTCTGGCAAAGTCAATGAAAACAAGTGGGATTCAATATCTGAGATTGGTGTAAAATCTGGGCATATTTTAGGCGATGTGACACCATTATTTGTCAAAGTAGAAGAAGAAGATATTGCAAAATACAAAAAACAACTAGGCCCATCACAATGACAAAAATCATTCCAAGAATCTCTACTAGGGGATACTATGATTTGAAATATGGTAAAACAATCAAAAAAAATTCTTATTTTTTGTACCCAAAAAAAGACTTTGAGAAATTTATTGGTTCCAAGGAACTTGTTATAATGATTCATGGGTTGCAAAATGATAATGCAGGAGCCATTGCAAAAGTTATTTTGGCAAAAACCAGATTGTCTCGCTTGGGTTACCCTTTTCCAGTGATTGGATTTAGCTATGATTCCAATACTACTGGTGCACATTTGCTAAAACATGCTAAACGTGCACTTTCTGCCGGTCAAATAATTGCAAAGAAAAACGGTCGTAATCTTGCCATGTTTATTGAGGATTTCAAATCTACAAGCCCTAAAACTAAGATTCGCCTTATGGGCCACTCTTTGGGGTCACAGGTAATTCTAAGTGCTGTGGAATATTTGGCAAAAAAGAATCGTACTGGAATAATTGAGAGTGTATATTTTTTTGGTGCATCCATTACAAGTGATGTACCATCTTCAAAAAAATATGGAAAATTATTTGACAAAGTAATTAGAGATAAGATTGTAAATTATTTCAGTCCCACTGATGAGGTCTTGAATTGGGCAAATAATGAGAAATTTGTCAAAGGACCACTTGGACTAAACGGTGCTATGGGTAAAACTATTTCAAAATATCATCAAAAATCCGTCAATCCAAAAAATCATCGATTTGCAAGTTATGCTGCAGTGCTGAATTCATTTCCATAATTTTAAAATTCGATGAAATGTACGATTAATTTATCATAAATTACTGCAACAACATAATATCTCCTCATATTTCCGGAGGTCATTACAATCAGATTTTGTTTATTGCCATTAGGATGCCATAAAGCAATGCTTGTGGTCTGGGAGGACATCCTGGAATGTAGACATTCACAGGAACAATGTTGTCTATGCCTCCTGTAGTGGCATAATTGTTGCCAAATATTCCACCACTGCATGCACATGCACCCACTGCAATAACGATTTTAGGATTAGGAGTAGAATCATATGCAATTTTTAATGCTCTTTCCATGTTTTTGGATGCAGGACCTGTTACCAATAAAATATCAGCATGGCGTGGGGATGCTACAAAAGTAATTCCAAATCGCTCAATATCATAAACAGAATTATTTAACGCATTGATCTCAATCTCACATCCATTACATGAACCTGCATCAATTTCTCTAATGGTCAGGGATCTTCCAAAAATTTTGTTAATTTTACTTTTTAATTCTTGTCCTAATTCATCGTATGTCTTTCCAAACGGAACAGACATTGAAAATGTTTCGATAAGATCATCTCTTCTTTTTTTTGCTAAATTAAATTTGTTTGTAATTTTAATTAGTTCGGGAGATTTTACTTGACAGTTTCCACATAGAATACACTTTCCATTATCTAGATGAATTTTTAAATTACTACCATCATTTTGAAATGTGATAGCATGTGTAGGACATGAGTTTTCTAATATTTTTCCAGTTTCATCCTTTAAGACAAAATCTTTGTCAGGATCTAATATGACATATCCTCGATAATTTGCTGCAACAGTATCATCCATTTTCAGCGGATCTTTTATTGCAGCTGATTTGAATGATATGTCAATCAAATGGTTTGTTTTATCACTTTTTTTCATAAGTCATTCCCCGAATAAGAAAAATCAAAGCTTTTGTTAATTACTGGAAAATCAGCAACAATGTTATTCAATACAGCGTGTTCAATAACAGGCCAATTTGAAAAAGAAGCTGTTCTGATCTTATATCTAAAAATAGAATTATCTTCTCCAATCATGACCCAATGTAACGTCTCTCCTCTATGAGATTCAGCATAACCCAAGCCAGATGAATATGGAATTAATTCATCATTCATAGACATTGATAGTCCATCATCTTTTAGAGTAGTGATAGAGTCTATGATGGCTTTTGATTGTCTCAAATCATCCACACGACTCATAAATCGAGATAAAACATCGCCAATCCGTTTTTGTAATTCTACCTGATGCTCCATTGTTTCTCTAAGTGTCTTTTGTTTCAAGTTTATTGATGGATAATAGCCGTAGGGATGAGTCTGTCTAGCATCCGTTTCAATACCAATACATCTAGAAGATATTCCTACCAACCCCCTATCTCTTGCCAGTTGTTTTTCAATTATGCCAGTATTTCGTAATCTGTCCATTACCGATGGATTTGATTTTAAATGATCAAATATTTTTTCAAAAATCTGAAAAGCATCATCTAAAACAAAGTGAATGTCAATTAACATTTCATCTGTTATGCTAATTTTTACGCCACCAATTTGATTAACTCCAAATAATATTCTGCTTCCAGATAATCTTTCGTTTAATTGCATAATTTGCTCTTTTAAAATATTCAATCTAGATGCGCCATATGGAAATCCAACATCTGCAAGAATTCCACCTAGTGTTCCAAAGTGATTATAGATTCTTTCCAATTCTGCAAACAATAATCGAATTTGTTTTGCCTTTTGTGAGATTGTCAACTTGGCAATTTTTTCAATTGCTTGACAAAATGCAACAGAGTTTGCTATAGACTCATCACCTGAAATTCTTTCGGACAAAAATACAACATCGTTTATCGACATACTTTCTGCTAGTTTCTCTATTCCTTTGTGAGTGTATCCCAAGCGAGTTTCCAAGTTGATTATGGTTTCTCCTAGAACACTGAATCTAAAATGACCGGGCTCAATTATTCCTGCATGTATTGGTCCTACAGGAATTTCGCATACTCCCTCTCCGGTGATTGGAGTAAATTCAAACTGTTTTAAATTTCTCTTTACATCATCATTCAAGTTAAAGTCTTTTCGTAGTGGAAAAACATTATTTGGAAAATCGTGTAAGATTAATGGTTTGATATTTGGATTTCCTTTAGCAATTAATCCAAACATATCATTAATCTCCCTTTCATATAGAATTGAAGAAGGAAATACATCGTAGAGACTAGGAAAATGTGGATGACTTTCATCTATGAATATGGTTACAAACAAGAAAAAATCATCAGCATCAGAGCCAAAAACATGCCTAATTTTGAATCCATGGTTTAATTTTCGTTCATCACAGCAGATTATTGTCAACAATCTAAGATCAAAATCCTGTTTCAAAAATTTGCAGAAGTCATGCAGTTTGTTGGGATCATTTAGAACTAGATGCAATTCATTATTGTTTTCGATTTTTTTTATATCAGAATCAAATTTTCCCAATTTGGAATAATATTTCCTGATTATTTCCTTATGGCTCATAAATTTTCACCTCTAAAATAATACATGTAGGATATCATCAAGAGTTGATTCCACCTACTAGTATAATTTTTGTAGCATCTTCAATTAATGTTTGCAAAGGCTCTGGAACATAAATACCCATTATGAAAATTATTGAAACCAAAATTATCATTGGTAGCATTGAAAGTTTTCCAAGATCTTCTTTTTTCATTTCTGATTTTGGATTTCCAAATACCATGTGCAGTAAATGCTTTCCAAAACTTGCAAATATTACCACTAGAAACAAAATCACAAGTGCACTTGCAAGAAAGTTTTCAGAACTGAATCCAGAACTCAACATTAAAAATTCACTCATGAAAATATTAAACGGTGGCATTCCAATTATTGCCAGCCCCCCTATCAAAAACATAAAACCAGTTACAGGCATTGTCTTAATTATTCCACTAGTATCTGCAATAGACTTTGTTTGATATTTCTGTGAAATTGATCCACTTGAAAAAAACAGGAGTGATTTTACTACAGCATGATTAATCACATGGAGTAATGCTCCATAAATCCCTAGGAAAATTCCAAAGCCTACTGATACGGAAATTAATCCCATGTGTTCAATACTTGAAAAAGCCAACATACGCTTCACATCTTTCTGAAAATATATCGATGCTGCAGCAATGCCAAGTGATATTATTCCAAGAATAATCAACAACGTATTTGAGAATTCAGGACCAATGGAATGACTAGAAATTATATGAAATCGTAAAAGCCCATAAAAGGCACAATTCAGCAAAACACCTGATAAAAGAGCGCTGATTGGAGATGGAGCCTCACTGTGGGCATCTGGAAGCCATGTATGCATAGGCGCAAGACCCGCTTTTGTTCCAAATCCAACAAGTATGAAAATAAAAGCAAATTTGACAAGGTTAGGATCAAAATAGTGTGCATTTTCCACCATGTTTGTCCAGTCCATCCCATGAGTAGAATCAAAGGAATTATCATAAACAGAATTTGCATAGTAAAAGAAAATTATTCCAAAAAGTGCAAGAGATAAACCCACCGTAGCTATCAGCAAATATTTCCATGATGCTTCAATTGAGCCTTGTTTGGTATAAAGCATAATCAACAAAACAGAAACAAGAGTTGTAGCTTCAATTGCAATCCACATTATACCAAGATTGTTAGAAACTGGAACAAGCAACATGGTAAATAAGAACATGTTAAATCCTTGATAATATCTGACAAGCTTTTTTCCATCTACAATTAATTTATCATATTGCCTGCCCATGTAATTTACAGAATAAAGAGATGCAAGAAATCCCACCAGAGAAATTGTAATTATCATAATTGCACTTAGAGAATCAAGATAAAATGTGCCATCAAAAATAGAGATTGTCTTTTTTTCTAAAATATACGGTAACAAAAACAATCCTTGAATCAATATTAAAGATGAAGAAATTATGGTAGTAGTTTCAATGATTCGTTTTCTTTTCAATAATGTAATTAACAAGCCACTGACCACTGGAGTTAAAAGAAGAGAGACCACTAATACAGATTCTACAGATGAAAATAGATTGGTAAACATCAGTCATCCCTCAAACTTTCTAGATTCTCAATATCTATACTATCAAATGTCTTACTCATTCTAAATAGTAAAATGCTAGATACTATCACACCTACTAAAATATCTGCCATGAGTCCTATCTCAATAATTAATGAAAATCCGTGTGTAACTACCACAGCAAACAAAAATAAACCATTTTCAATAGTTAACAATCCCACTATTTGGCTGAGTGCTTTTCTTCTGCTAATTATAATAAACAGACCAATAAAAAATAATGAAAACGACACTGGTAGAAATACGCTGATTGTCTCATCTGAGGATATAGGCAATTGTAAAGCCATAAAATAAGACATTGCAACTAACAATGCCGAGGCGATTACAGAGATTCTGAGGCTAACATAGGGGTTCATCTCTAATTTAATCGGGGAATCTAGTTTTTTTGTTACATAAAACAAAACTTTGGGAATGATTATTGCCTTAATTCCCAATGTAAGTGCAGATACTATGTAAAGCTCCCAAATACTAGTTATGAATCCAATTAGGGCAACAATTCCTGCAAGAATTATTGTTTGATATCTATATGCATGCAACCAGTCTGAAAATCCCCTTCTTACAACAATTCCAAAAGTAGCAATTAGCAAAATTACTGCAGATACATGTAACAAATCAATTTGTGTTGGCAAGAGTAAATCAGACATACCTACAAAAAAAAGAAAATTACTCCTATCATAGAACTAGATATTGCCATTGCAATTAGATCTGAAACTCTGAATAATCTCCACTTTGCTACCCGTGTTTCAATAAAGGCAATAAAACTCGCTAATGTCGATACCTTAACAATGAAAAGCATTATGCCAAAACTAATTCCTATTAATGAAATTTGTTCTGCAAAATTCCATGGAAGGAATATGTCTACAAATAATGTAAACAAAATCATTTGTTTTATTGCATGAGACCATTCCATTAGTGCTAAACTTTTTCCAGAATATTCAAGCATCGTAGCTTCATGAATCATTGTCAACTCGAGATGTGTAGAGGGATTATCAAATGGTATCTTTCCAGTTTCTGCCATCATGATAATAAAAAATGCAATTAATGCAAAAAGAATTCCAGGTACAATTAAGATAGATGTATCATTTGCAGATGAAACTATTGTACTGATGTTTGTTCCACCATAAAATGATGCAATTACAAATATGGTCATAAATAATGCTGGTTCCACAAGTACAGAAACCATCATCTCTCTACTACTTCCTAATCCGCCAAAGGAACTTGCTGTATCCAGTCCTGCAAGCATCGTAAAGAATCGTCCAAGTGCAAACAAACCAACAACAAGCAAAATATCACCTACAACACCAAAAGGGGAATAGACGAGAAATACAGGAATAAAAAATGCAGCAGACGCAGTTGTAACAAAATTTACCCATGGTGTAGCTCGAAATATCCAAGAACTTTGATCAGAGACTATCTCCTCTTTTCTTAGCAATTTTACAATGTCATAATATGGCTGAAAAATTCCAGAACCTATTCGTTTTTGGGATTTTGCCTTAATTTTCCTCATCATTCCAACGATTAAAGGAGACAAAACTATGAGTAAAAGAGCCTGAAGTATACCAAGACCATAATCTAACATGGAAAAATCACTCATGTGTACCAAATCCTACGAATAAGAGAAGTGCAATTAGAGTAATCATAATGTATAAAATATATGCATTAACTTTCCCTGACTGAATTTTTCGTATTTTATCTAACACAAACAAGCTACCTGAGATTACTTTTCCATACAATTTTTCATCAAAAATATTTCTAGTTGTAGAAATTACATTGATAGATTTTTTAAGATATAAATTTTCTTTTGCATAAAAATTAACATCAATATGATTATTAGGTTTATAAAAAACACCAAAAATTCTGCGTATTGGTTCTGCCAGTGATGTAGCAGTATATTGTGTTCTTTCAGATAAACTTCCAAAGCCACAATCCCATGTACCATATTTTACTGTCTTTGTTTTACCACCAATAATTCGTACAAATGCAAAAATTCCAACAATGACCGATATGAAAATAACTAGCACTCCAGGCATTAGAAGACTAGCAAAATTACTGCCATCTGTATTTGTTATTGAAATTGTTTCAAACGGACTAGATGGCGTATAGGGTAAATCAAAAGCAGATACAATCAAATTTATTCCAATAAAAGGCAAAATGCCCAATAAAACACATGATGATGCCAGAATTGCTTTTCCTATTAGCATTAATCGTGGAACTTCCACTGCGTTTGTTGCTTTGAAACTTCTGCTTTTTGACAGGAAAGTTATTCCAAATAATCTTACAAATGTTGCACCTACAAGACCGATAGTGAGTGCAAATGCCAATACGGCAAATGCAAGAGACACCTGTAAAATATTTGAGGGTATCTGAAAGACTGCAAGAAGTGATTGCAATGTCAACCATTCTCCTATGAATCCATTAAGTGGAGGCAATCCAATTATGGCAATAGAGCCAACAAGAAACATCATGGCAGTCCAAGGCATTTTTTTAATCAAGCCTCCTAAATCTTCTATATTCTTTGTGTGTGTACTATAATGAATAGACCCTGCAGTCATAAACAACAGTCCTTTGAAAATTGAATGATTCAAAGTATGAAACATGCTGGCAATAAAAGCTAAAACAGACAAAGACAACAAATGAAATGCGGCAAATACTACCGATAACCCCAATCCGATAAAAATTATTCCGATATTTTCAATGCTAGAAAAAGCCAGTGCACGTTTAATGTCATTTTCAATCAGGGCGTAAAGAATTCCAACTAGTGACGAAATTGATCCAATAACGATTATCCCTACGCCTAACCATACATAATCAGGAGAACTGTCAATTGCGTTAAAATCAAAAAGATATCTAACTATGCCATAAATTGCAATCTTGAGCATTACTGCAGACATTAAGGCAGATACATTGCTTGGTGCCGATGGATGTGCTTTTGGCAGCCAAGTGTGTAAAGGGATCATTCCGGCCTTTGTTCCAAATCCTACAAAAGCCAAAACAAATGCAATATCTTTTACATATTGTGGAATTATTGAAACATCTCTGAAAGAATCAAAACTAAAACTTCCAGTTTGAGTGTACATAAGCATAAAAGATGCAAAAATAAATCCCGTTCCTAAATGAGTCATTACTAGATAGGTTAGACCCGATTTGAGATTGTGTTTATTTTCATGTTCATAAATAACCAAAAAGAATGATGTAAGTGACATTAATTCCCAAAATACTAGGAAAAAGAATACGTTGTTACTAATTACTACTAAGATCATGGAGATGATAAAAACATTGAACAGCATTCCAAGTGCAGAATTATTTTTCTTGTCATCAAATTTTTTAGAATAAGAAAGTGAGTAAATCGAAACAGCAAATGAGATCAATCCAATTATTAGGAGGAAAAATGTAGCTACGCCATCAATAAAAATTTCAAAATAAAAGAGATCCTGTATATTAAAAAAAGTTAGATGTATGCTTTCAGAAGAAAAAATAGTAAGGGATAAAATAATTGTTAAAAAAGATGCAAAAGCCGATGGAATGTAAGTGAAATATGTATGATATTTTTGTCCTCTAGTAAATAATCCCAGAGTTGCACCTAAAGAAAAAAATGCAATAATAACGTACAGTATAGATAGATTTTCTGACAATTCAATTTCCTTTTATTAATTTAGAATTTCCAGACATACTTGTATCTAGATAATTACGATTAATCAATTTCTATGCTCCTTTCTTTCTTAGTTATGGAAAATTTCTATGACCTAGATTCCATTTTTCCAATCTAAATAACCCATAGTCATCAACACTTGTTAATTTTTTATTTTTCATCGGTTCAGGATTATTTTGTTTCTTATTTTGAATATCAATAAAACCAAAAATCTCATTTTTTGGGTAATATTGCTTGTGGCTAACTTGTAAATGCTTTCCAAAATTAATTGCAAGAATTTCCTTATCTCTATTATTTACAATAAAATCACAGTCAAAACCAAGATCTTTACAAATTATTTTGTACATATGGATTGAAGATCATATACAGATATAATTTCTCAGTATACGCTGTGTTACAGTGTAACACAAAATTATGAGCATGACTCAAACAAGGATTTCAGGCCATAAGCACAAATTACAATTATACATGTAGTTAGTTTTCAAGTAAATTAAAATGGTATGGATCACCAAGATAGATTAACAATGATTCAGAAAAAAAGAACACCTACAGAACATGCAAGTTTTAGAATAAACACAACTACTCTGGATAACTTGAAAAAAATTTCCAAAGATCAGAAATTAAGTCTCAATACATACGTAAACCAAATTTTTGATTCTCATGTAAACTGGGATGTACATGCTTCAGAGATAGGCTGGATTGTTATGCTAAAATCGGCATTAATAGAATTGGTAAAGTACGTCGATAATGAAACAATAATCAAAATAGCAAAAAATTTAGCTGAAAGTGGTGCAAAAGAAATTGCATTATCCATGAGAGGAAAATATGGTGTTGATGAATGGATTTCTATTTTAAAAGATCGTGCTAAATCATCAGGATTTTCAATTAAAGAGTATAATGAAAATAACAATACAAAATTAGTGTTGCACCATGAAATGGGTGAGCAGTGGTCTCTATTTTTTAAAACATATTATGAGACAGTATTTTTTGAGTTGGGTTCTAAGATAAAAACGGAACATACTGAGAACGCAGTTCTAATAGAACTTGATGATGTATATGCAATAAAAAATAAACAGCATTAGAATCTGGAATACTTAACTAACAGTTAGATTTAATCATGAAATATATTTTAAAAATTAAGACTAGTGTAATTCATACGTCATTCTTTTATATCTAAAATCAAATTCATATGTTATTACCAAACAGCGATGCCTAATTTGACTTACCGAAAATCCATTCTTTATCATTTACATATAATAGATGAAAAATTAGATGGTCGTGAAGAATTATCTGAGTATCCCTGCTGATTAAAAATCCCTATTTATTGGTGTAATTTCAGTTTAGTTTCAATAACATTTGGGTCAGGTTGGCGCCAATATTTTTGATTTGTTGTTCTTGTTTTGTATCTTTCATAGTGTCATCCAAATTAAATGCTTCATGTGCTTTTGATATTGCCACTTGATTTGGGATTACTAGCACTCCAATATTTTCAAGAATTGCACGAACATGAACCAATCCCCTAAGCCCGCCTAGTACTCCAGGTGATGCACTCATCAATCCTGCTACTTTATCTTTAAAACAATCTAAAGGAATTTTGCCATCACTCTGTCGTGATGTCCAATCAATTGTGTTTTTGAGAACACCTGAGATAGAACTGTTATACTCTGGAGATGAAACAAGTAATCCCTGATGTGCCAACATCAGGTCCTTTAGTTTTCGTGCACTAGTTGGTAATCCTTCTTGTCTTTCTAAATCCTCATCATAGGTTGGCATTTGAAAATCACGAAGATCAATTATCGTTACATCTGCCCCTTCTTCTCTTGCTCCTAAAGCTGCTATCTTGACTAATTTTTTATTAAATGAATCAATACGTGTGCTTCCTGCAAATGCAAGAATTTTTGGCTTGCTCATCTCATAATTTCACTCTAGGTTATTTAACAAGTTTTCTTGTGTTTGAATCACACATCTCATTAAATTTTGCCAACATTTTTGCATACAAATCCATTGTCATGTGAATAAACTGATCAGATGATTTTATCATGGATAATCGTGTCTGTACATAGTCTTGCCCATATTTTGAACTCAGATCAATCCAATCTTGGTATGACTTGCTTATTGACTCTAGATACTTGTCAAAATTCCTTAAAGCCTCCTGAGAAATACCTAACTTGTCAAAAAACTCT
>JAICOU010000086.1 GCA_025930495.1 Nitrososphaeraceae archaeon | reverse complement strand
TATAAAAAAGAAATTTTCCAAATCCTGATTTTTGAACTAGTTTTAGGAATTGTTTTGGCACAATTTGATCCGTATCTACATTTACCTTATCTAATGGAGTGATTATAGTTTTGACTTTTAAAAAAGACTGCATTCTAATTCAAATCCATCTCTCTAACATCCACAAAATGACCTTCCATAGCAGCAGCAGCAGCCATCACTGGACTTACTAAATGTGTTCTTCCTCCAGTTCCTTGTCTACCTTCAAAATTTCTATTAGATGTACTTGCGCATCTTTCACCTGGAGATAAGATATCAGGATTCATCCCTAGACACATACTACAACCCGCTTCTCTCCATTCAAAATTTGCATCTGTAAAGATTTTATCAAGACCCAACTCCTCTGCTTGTTTTTTTACCATCTGAGAACCAGGAACCACCATAGCTCTAACATGTGAAGATAGTTTTTTTCCTTTAACAACTTTAGATGCTTCAATTAAATCATCCAATCTAGCATTTGTACATGAACCAATAAACACTCTATCTATTTTGATTTCAGTAATTGGAGTGCCAGGTTTAAGAGCCATGTATTCGAGTGCTTTTTCAGCACCTTTCTTTTGATTTTGATCACCTTTGGAAAAATCTTCTGGGAATGGAACTGATTCAGTGACATCACAAGTCATACCAGGATTAGTACCCCAGCTTACCTGAGGTGCAATATTATCAACATGTAAAGTATAATTTTTTTCAAATGTTGCATCGTTGTCTGTTTTTAGATTATCTCTCCAATAATCAACTAGAGACTCATAATTTTTTGGAGTATATTTTCTACCTCGAAGATATTCAAAGGTTTTCTCATCGGGGGCAATTAGACCTGCACGTGCACCTGCTTCAATAGACATGTTACAAATTGTCATTCGTTGTTCCATGGAAAGGTCGCTTATACCTTCACCTTTGTATTCAATAACTGTACCATTACCACCAGAAGTGCCAATGTTTTTAATTATTGACAATATGATATCTTTTGCAGTAACAGCATGGGGATTTTTTCGCTTACCTTCGACTCTGATTTCAAAAGGTTTTGGTTTTTCCAACCAAAGAGTTTGCGATGCTAAAACATGTTCCACTTCACTAGTTCCTATTCCAAAGGCTAATGCACCAAATGCTCCATGTGTGGAAGTATGACTATCACCACAAACAATAGTACTTCCAGGTAATGTAATTCCTAATTGAGGTCCAATTACATGAACAATTCCTTGATTAGGACTGTTAATATCAAATAACTGAATTCCAAAGTCTTTACAATTTTTTTCCAGAGTTTGTATTTGAACTGCTGAAGTTTGGTCTAAAATAGGAAGAGACCTGTTATTTGTAGGGACGTTATGATCCATTGTTGCAATTGTAAGATCAGGTCTTCTTACTGATCTATTATTCATACGAAGTCCATCAAATGCCTGAGGTGAAGTTACTTCATGAACAAGATGTCTATCAATATAGATTAGAGATGGACTGTTTTCTTTTTCTACAACAATGTGAGCATCCCAAATTTTTTCAAAAAGTGTTTTTCCCATTTTAATCCTAGTCTGGTTTGTATTTGAATAGACCTCCAGCTTCAATTATTTTTCCGATAATTTCTGAGAAAGGTTTCATTTTGTATGTTTTATTTTTTGTAAGATTTTTGATTTCATTGGAGCTAATGTCAATATCGAGTTCGTCGCCTTCAGAAATATTTGAGTATGCATCCTCTTCAATTTCTATTGGTAACAAAAATGCACCATCAACTGCATTTCTATAAAATATTCGTGCAAATGAGAGTGCAAGTACTGCCTTTATTCCAGAATGGGAAAGTGCAATTGGTGCATGTTCACGAGATGAACCGCAGCCAAAATTTCTTCCAGATAAGATAAAATCACCTTCTTTTACTTTTGAGTGAAAATCGGGATCAAGACCTTCCATGGCATGTAATGCAAGCTCAGCATAGTCATGTACTTTTAGATATTGTCCAGGTATAATGACATCCGTATCAATATTGTCTCTTTCGTATTTTATGACGTTTCCTTTCAATTCAAGTCCCTCGGATCAGTTATTTTACCAGTAACTGCAGATGCCGCCGCTACAAGTGGTGAAGAAAGATATGTTTGTGAATCAATATGCCCCATCCTTCCTGGAAAGTTTCTATTTGTAGTACTAATGCAAATTTCATCTTTTGCCAAAACTCCCATATGTGCACCACAGCATGCTCCACATGTTGGTGGACCAATAGTAACGCCTGCATCTAAAAATATTTTGAGTAGCCCATTTTCCATTGCCCGTTTGTAAATAGAAATTGAAGCTGGTAGAATTTCGGTTCTAATCCTAACTTTTCTTCCTTTGAGAATTTTAGCGACTGCTTCCAAATCTTCGTATTTTGCACCGGTACAAGAACCAATGTATGATTTGTCCAATTCCACAGATGGTGCTTCTCTAACTATGGAAATATTTTCTGGGGAAAAGGGTTTTGCCACAAGTGGCTCCATTTCTGAACCTTCGTATTCGTATATCTTTTGATATTCAGCGTTATCATCTCCATGAACTAGTGAAATATTTGTAGCCCCTCTACTTGTAAGATAATCAACTACTTTTTGATCAGGTTCCACTATTCCATTTTTAGCACCAGCTTCTGTAGTCATGTTACATAAAGTTAATCTACTTTCAACGGACATTTCATCAATTCCGCTTCCACCAAATTGCATTGTTTTGTATGCCCCACCCTCAGTGCTGATATCACCGATGATCTTTAGAATAAAGTCTTTAGCCATTACATGTTCTGGAAGTTTTCCATTTAGCTTAAAGTATAATGTTTCAGGAACCTTAAACCAAATTTTTCCATTCAATAAAACATAGGCCACATCAGTATGACCCAATCCACAAGCAAACGAACCCAATGCACCAGTGGTATTAGTATGAGAATCACCTCCAACATATACTTCTCCAGGCAACACCAATGCTTCTTCGTGTGATAGGGTGTGGCAAATTCCGTATTGCCCCATTCCATATTTGAAGTGTTTTTCAATACCATAATTTTTTGTAAAATTAGATAACTTTACAATATTTTCAGCTGATACCATATCGGCAGAAGGAACAAAATGATCTTCTGCAACCCAAACTTTTGTGGGATCCCATAATTTATCAACATTAATGCCTTGTTTCTTTAATTTATCAAATACTTTGATCACACCTGGACCAGATACATCGTG
>JAICOU010000037.1 GCA_025930495.1 Nitrososphaeraceae archaeon | reverse complement strand
TGATTTGGTTTATAATTTACTACTAAATTATTTTAGACTGATTAGGCAAATCCATGGGGTTTTCCTGGAATTAAAAAATAGGTAGACCAATACTGTCTTCTTGAACTAGTTTTATCATATAATCTTCTAAATATCCTCCTGCCAAAAGAAGTCCTACTACTATTCCAATTTCTATAATTGTTGGTTTGAGAAATGGGATTAGGTTGGTTTTTTTAGATATTGCTCTGATCAACATGAAACTTCTAGATGTTGCTATAGAGTATGCAGTAAGTTCCATGATTCCAAATGGTGATAAAAAGAGAATTGCAAGTGGTGGAACTTTTGCCAGTTCTGGTGTAATTGAAACTATTGCTGAAAAAGCAAAGCCAGTTGACCAGGCTGCAAATAATCCCCATGCTACTCCAAATCCCGGGATAAACATTGGCAATGATATAGATGAATTATGAAGGAAAATTCCTACTGCATCAATGTCTGTAACTAATTTTTCAAATTCACTCATGAATGTATTTGCTTCTTCTTCACTAACTTGAGACATTGATCCAATTTGATAAGTTGCTGCAAATAATCCCATAAATATGAAAAATGTAATTATCCTAATCTTGAACATATTATCATTCACTAGAAACAATATTTGAGGGTTGGGTATGGATACAGATTTAATTAAACCAGAAAACATTCTTTGATGATGAAAAAGGAGCTAACCGTTGCTTTGAATTATGCTTTAAACAAAGGGTTTCAAATTCATCCTGACGCATTCAAGTTTTTAGAGAATGTGGATGTAAAAAGACTAGAAAAAATAATTAAAGAAATTGTTCGTGAGAAAACAAAACAAAAATTGTTTCAAATCAATCAAGATGACCTAGAGGTTTATTTGGGAATTAAAGAAGATCAAACATTACAAAATGATCACAAGATAATCTTTGACCCGACTTTGAAAATTACTACTGGTGAGGGAGTAAATGGGTATAATGCTCTTTTTTCAAGTCGTTTTAACAAACTAAAACGAATAATCTCAGATAGACCAGAATCAAGAATGTTAAAGTCAATTGCTTCTGTCAAGACTATAAAATCTGATAATGACATGTATGTTTGTGGTTTGGTAACCACCAGAAGTACAGAGCGAAATATCACAAAATTAGTCTTAGAAGATCCATCAGGTTCATTTGAAGGGATTATTTTTGATGCTGAATTGCAAAAAACAGCAGGCTCATTACTTAGTGATCAATTTATCATGGCACGAATAGGTTTTGGAAAAAATGCAGGCTTTATCATTAAAGATTTGATTTTACCTGATATTCCTGATCAAGCCTCAAATAGGTCTGAAACTGAAACATATGCAACTTTTCTTTCAGACCTGCATATTGGTAGTAAATACTTCATGGAAGAAGAATTTACTGAATTTGTATTATGGTTATCTAGTCCAGATCCAATAGCAAGGAAAATTCGTTTTGTGTTAATTTGTGGGGATTTGGTAGATGGTGTTGGAATCTATCCAAATCAAGACAAAGAATTAGTATGTCAAACCATCGAGGAGCAATTAAAAAAAGTTGAAGGCCTTCTCAGTAAAATTCCTAATTACATCAAAATATTCATTATGCCAGGAAACCATGATCCTGGACGTAGGGCATTACCACAACCAGCCATACCAAAAAAATACAATTCGGGATTGTGGGAAAAAGAGAATGTGTTTATGGTTGGAAACCCAGCTGTTGTTTCTTTGAATGGAGTAAAGGTAATGATGTTTCATGGCCAAAGCATTGATGATATTGTAAAAACTACACCAGGTCTAAGTTATGACAAGCCTACAAATGTAATGAAACACCTTCTTAGAGCAAGACACCTTAGTCCAATTTATGGTAGTCAAACCCCAATTGCGCCTGAAATGGAAGATTTAATGGTAATTGATGAAATTCCAGATATTTTCCATGTCGGTCATGTTCACAGAGCAGAACTAGATATGTACAAAGGAATTCTTTTGTTAAATTCTGGTTCTTGGCAAAAACAGACTCCCTTTCAAGCCAGTGTTGGAATGACTCCAAATCCCGGGATAGCACTTATGGTAAATTTGAAGACTTTCAAAGTTTATCATGAAAATTATAATTCTAATAAATTAAACAATATCTTGCAAAGTTAGATCGTCTTTGAAGGTTTTTTTGATCATCTCAGATGAGATTGTAAGTTTGTATTTTTTTGTCCTTCCATGTATCCCTTGATGAATTAGTCTTCCAGTAATGATTCCTGATAATTCGATTTCACTAAGCATTTGAGTAACTCGCCTTTGTGTCAATTCATCTCGTCCTACTACTTTGCACAACCCTTTGTAAGATGAATAAATCTCTCCCGTAGATGATCCACCTGCCTTCATTATTGCAAGAATAACGAGCTTTTCATGGAGAGGGTATGATTTTAGGGATGTTTCTTCTTTGTTTTCTTCAATTTTTAGAGATGCTTCTCTTACATGATCTTCTGTAACTTTATCTGATTGTTGTCTTTCGGCAATTTCTCCTGCAACACGAATTAGGTCAATTGCTCTTCTGGCATCCCCATGTTCCCCACCAGCTAAGGCTGCACAAAGGTTCAATGCTGATTCTGCCACTGAGTTTGGAATAAATGCCTCTTTGATTCGTTCCTCTAGTATTTTTTTTATTTGTTCTACATTGTAATTTGTAAAAACTACCTCTTCTTCGCCTAGACTACTAATTACCCGAGGATCAAGTTTTTCTTTAAATGTAAGATCATTTGAAATTCCTACCAAAGTCAACGAGCCTTGTTTTAGACGCTCATTTGCTCTGGTTAGTTGATATAAGATGTCTTTGCCTGTTTTTGATACTAGTTGTGCAAGATAGTCAATTTCATCAATAACAAAGATTGCATTAATTTTAGATTCATCTATACTGGTTAGTATTCGTTTGAAGACTTCGCTGATTGCTAAACCCGTACTTGGTAATTTATCATCCTTTATCCCTAATTGTCGCCCAAAGCTTACCAATAATCCATAAAGAGTTGTTTCTTCTTTAGAATTTGAATAAACTAGTTTAATTGGGAATTTTGATTTTTCTACCCTGTCTTGAATTTTATTTAGTACTTTTTTAACTACAAGGGTTTTTCCAGTTCCTGGTTTGCCGTATACTAGTAAATTTGAAGGCCGTGAATGTTTAAGGATAGGTAGTAATGATTGTGTTACCTGTTCCTGTTCAGAAGTTCTATGTTGAATGGTATTAGGAATGTATGTGAAATGAAGAATGTCTCTGTTTTTAATTATTGACTTACCAGATTCAGCTGCATCAAGTAATCTATCAATTGGGTCAGACATACTCACACACCTATGTTTCTACTCAATAGTAACATAATGATATCTGGATTTAGAGAGTAAAGAAGAGAATAGTTATTCTAGTTTAGTTTGTAATTAATTATTTTTAGTTAGTTTTTAGATTTTTAATAAAAAAAATTAAAGAAAAATATAGAGTGGAAAGGAAGGTGTGTGGGTTTAAACTAAACCAAACCTAATGTTAACAAATTGTTAATTTCCTGTTAAGAAAACTTCCAAAAAGGTCATTTTTACCCCTTTATTTCCATTCCAGGCGTTAAGATTGATGTTAACATTGTGAATATCCTAAATCAAACCCCTTTATTTCCATTCCAGGCATGAATTAGGGGGGATGAGAATATGGTATAATTATTGACGTTGTTAATAACAAAAAACATACTAGGCACGCCCTAGGCAGTCAATGTTAACAAACCTCCTAGTTAACAAATATTCTGGGATCAATTGAACTGTTAACACTAGATCCTCATAGATCTCAAAGATGGCTAAGAAACGTATTCGAATTGATATGGAAGATACAGACGGAGCACGATATGACATCAAATTAGAGGGTAATGTCACTCGAGAAAAGGTTCTAAAAATATTTGAAATGATGGATTTGATGAATATAGAAGAAGAGCAAGAGACCGCCAATATGGATTCAACAGGCTCAAAAATATGGTATATTGTAGACAAATTCTTCCCAATGGGAAAGTTCACATCTACAAACATACTTGAAAAATATGAAGATGAATATAATGAGCCTGTTAAACTTAGTATAATCTCTACATATTTGTCCAGATTCTCTACTAAAGGCAAGGTGGATAGAATTAGAACTGGTCGTGAATGGACATATCAGGCCATAAAACTTAGTCAAAAACAACAATAAATTAAGAAATTGTAATTTTTCGTACTATAAGACGATCCTTACCTAAGATTACTTTGACATATTCTCCCTTCTGAATATCCATATATTTTCGAAACTGTTTTGGAATGGAAATAGTTCCTGCAGATGTGATTTTTACTAATACCTCATTTTCTTGTACAGACATAATACTATTATAATTTAATAATATATATAATTTAATATTTTTATTTTTTAATAAACTATAATAAAAATCACCTTTTCTAACCTGTTTTTTGATAAAATAAACTAAAACTAATTTATGAAACTAACAAAAATTGATTATGCAATTATGGAATTAACTTGTATCGTTTCTAACTTTTCTTTTCCTTTTTTTGTAATTGAATAAGTATATGGTTTTGTGTTGGTGTTTCTTTGAACATAACCATCTTCAAATAATTTCTTCATTAATCTTGAAGTATGCTCTCTACTTCGCTTTAATGTGATTTGTATGTCACGTGATGTCATAGCTTTGTTTGTGATTAGATGCAACACATAGTCTGTTGCATTATTATGATCTAAATTAGGCATACGAATAGAAACAGGCTCTTCTTTATTCATAATTTCTGTCTTTATTGGAGACTCGACAGGTTTTTCTATAACTTGATTATTTTTAGCTAATTTCTCTAAGAACTGCTTTAATTCTAGATTAGGATCTTCAGTTTTTTGTTCAAAACCTTGTATCTCTATTGCATCTAGGCGTATTTTCATATCAATTAATTGTCTTTCATAATATTCTAAACGTTCCAACTGTGATGAATCTATTACCTCACTCTTAGTTTTGATGAATGGACGTATTTTGTAGTAACTATACAAGCCTACCAAACCCACAACAAACGAAACTATTACACCTAGAATTACTTCTGGATCAGGAATTTCTATTAACATCACAAAAATTATTCATATGTCGTGATTTATCGTGATTGAATAATATTATTTCACACTTTAGATTAACAAAAACACACTTCACATCACAAAAAATTTAATCATATAACACAACTCTAAATGATAATATCACACATTACATGCCTGACGTATCAATCTATCAATCACATTGATGACCTCATCTTCTCTTTCAGGGAATATATCACTCTCATTTATCACACGTATCTGCTCAGAGAGTTTTGATATCACATCAATATCATCAGGTAAAAGTATGCCTAAACCACGTAAAACTATGATTGAATAGAATAATGCTATTAATTTGTCTCTGGACTGACCAACTTGTCTGTAATATGCGCCTTTACTAATACTGAATTTAGAGTTTAGAAGATCTTTCTGATTTAAAATAATTTCAATTTGTCGTTCAGTAAATAATGATTTTTTGATAATTTGATGAATAATATTATTAAAATTAGATTTTTCAAACTCTGCCATAGCTATACATATCTGTATACCTTACTACAATTAAACTTTAAAGAGTCATTTACAAACCCCTGTTATGACTGGAAAAGTTGAATTATTCCTAAAATCTGAACTAAAAAAGAAAAATGCGTTATTGTTTGTACTAATTGATTCTGAAGTCTCAAAGTTAGAATCTTCACGAAAACTTGCTCAAGATGTTGAAAAGATTGGGGCATCTGCCATACTGGTAGGTGGTTCATCTGCAACGGATCAAATTGAAATGGCTCAGGTAGTCAAAGGTATCAAAAAAGGCATCAAAATACCAATTATTCTCTTTCCTGGAAACGTCACTGGAGTAGTGCCTGATGCAGATGCAATTCTTTTTAGCTCACTAATGAATTCAGAAAATCCATATTTTATCACTCAGGCACAAGCATTAGGAGCACCAAGTGTTCTCAAATTTGGATTAGAACCATTACCAACAGCATATTTGGTTATTGGAGACGGAACTTCCGCATGGTTTGTAGGTTCTGCAAGAGGAATTCCATTTGAAAAACCAAAAATCGCTGCAGCATATGCACTTGCAGCACAATTTCTTGGAATGAGATTTGTCTACTTGGAAGCAGGCTCAGGAGCAAAATCTAGTGTTACACCAGAGATGGTTAAAACAGTAAGAAAAGCCTTTAATGGATTTCTGATAGTGGGTGGTGGAATTAGAGATATCAAAACTGCAACCAATTTAGTCAAAGCAGGAGCTGATGCTCTAGTTATTGGAACCTTTCTAGAGAAAGGTGGAAGTGTTAAGAAACTAGCAGAAATAGCAAAAGCAATTCAAAGAAGCAAGTAATAGGATTGTATTATGTCTGAAAATGACGCTATTTCTCGTATTAGTGGCATTAAGATGCCAGATTATTACCTTAATTATTATTCTAATCTTTCAAAGGACACCTATACTATTTTTGAGCATGCAGCTTTGGCAAAATCCAGCCTAGTGGATTCCTCAGGAATAGTTGAACCGAAAATTGCGTTTGATTTAGCAGATCGAGTTGCCAAAATGCACGATATTGATATCGCTGAACCTTTACGAGAATTATTAAAAATCAACGGAAAAGAACTAACTGCATTAATTATATCAAAAGAAATTGCATTAGGAAAGTACTCAGTTACTGATGCTACTTTAGAACAAAAATTAGATTTAGCAGTTAGAGTAGGACTAGCTATAGTTACAGAGGGAGTAACAATTGCTCCATTACAAGGAATTAGTGAAGTTAAGATAAAGAAAAACAAAGACAGCAGTGAATATCTTTCTGTATCTATTGCTGGACCAATGCGTTCAGCTGGAGGAACTGAATCTGCAGTAACAATACTAATTGCTGATCATGTGCGAAAAGCAGTAGGCTTGTCAAAATACCAGGCAAATTGTTTTGATGATGAAACTGGTCGATTTGTTGAAGAGCTTCGAATTTATGAAAGAGAAGCAAGTAGTTTCCAATTTCATATTCTAGACGAAGATATTGAACATGTTATATCAAATCTACCTGTAGAATTAGACGGTGTAGATACAGATCCTTTTGAAGTTGTAAATCACAAAGGAATGACTCGTATTAAAACGAATAGAGTTAGGGGAGGTGCATTAAGAGTTCTAAATGACGGATTAATTGGAAGATCTAAAAAACTGCTCAAAAGAATTGAGCTGTACAAATTAGATGGTTGGGAATGGCTTGGTGAACTAAAAGGAGCAGTTCAAACAGGAGATAATCAAGAAGACGCTGCAGCCAAGAGAATGCGTGAAGTCATTACAGGACGATCTGTTCTATCTATGCCTAACAAACTTGGTGGATTTCGGTTAAGATATGGTAGAGCTTGTAATACAGGATTTGCAGCTGTAGGAATTAATCCTGTGATTGCTGAGATCTTGGATCATACCATTGCTGTTGGCACTCAAATCAAAATTGACATTCCAGGCAAAGGTGCAACTATAGCTTTTGTAGATTCTATTGATACGCCAATTGTTCGACTAAAAAATGGCGATGTTGTAAAAATAAAAGATGTAAAACACGGAATTGAAATCAAAGGCGAAATTGAAAAGATTCTTCATTTAGGTGATATTCTGATCTCATTTGGAGATTTCTTAGAAAATAATGCTCAACTTGTACCCACTGGATATGTAGAAGAATTTTGGATTGAAGAATTAAAAGAAAAATTAACAAAATATACTCCAAACGACGAATTTCTAATTCAATTTCTAACTAAAATTCCTACTTTAGATGAAGCATTGAAACTATCACTAGATTTTCAAATACCATTACATCCACAATACCTGTATTATTGGGATCAAATATCACCTGAAGAACTTTCAAAAATCTTACACCCAAATAAAATTAATGAAAACTCTATAGAATATTCTATAACAGAAAAAAACATTCTTGAAAAACTTGGTGTACCACATAAGATGAAGGATACCCAAATAATTCTTGAAAAAGAAGAAGCAAGAATTTTCTATAATTTATTATTTAGACAAGAACCACAAATTAATGATTCATCTATACCAAAAATTCTTTCAAAATCATCCGGAATTCAAATTAAAAACAAATTCTCAACTTCAATTGGAGTTAGAATAGGCAGACCTGAAAAAGCAGCTCCTAGACAAATGAAACCACCGACACATGTCTTATTTCCAATTAATGACAAAGGAGGCCCAACTAGAGATCTCTTAAAGGCATCAAGACAAGATAATTTTTTCACCAATATTTTTAATAGACATTGCAATGAATGTAATGAGCCATCAATTGGAATAAAATGCTCAAACTGTGGTACTAAGACATCAATATTTTATCGCTGTGGTAATTGTCGTGATAAACTTGATAATCCATACTGTGAAAAATGTAAACGAAAAGCCTCATCACATTCCCATCAAGCATTTCCATTAAAAGCAAAATTATTGATAGCACAAGAAAAACTAGGTTTACGCGCACAAGAACCACTCAAAGGAGTTAAGGAGTTAATCAATCAAGATAGAATTGCAGAACCACTGGAAAAAGGCTTGGTTCGTCAAAATTTTGGTCTTACAGTATTCAAAGACGGAACTGTACGATTTGATGCAACAAACTCTCCTCTTACTCAATTCAAACCATCATGGATTGGAACATCTATTGAAAAACTAAACAATCTTGGTTATACTCATGATATAGATGGAAAGCCACTAACAGATCCAGATCAGATAGTTGAACTTATGATGCAAGATGTTATTATTCCAAACGAGAGTGGAAGATATCTTGTATCTACCTGCAAATACATTGATACTCTCTTAGAAAAATTTTATGAAAAATCAAATTTCTATAATGTTAAAAATACAGACGAATTAGTTGGTCATTTAATAATTGGATTGGCACCTCACACATCTGTAGGTATTGTTGGAAGAATAATTGGCTATACTGAAACACATGTTTGTTTTGCTACTCCAAATTGGCACTCTGCTAAAAGAAGAGATGCAGATGGAGATGCTGACTCCATTATGCTCTTAATGGATAGTCTTCTAAATTTTTCAAGACAATTTCTTTCTGACAGAATTGGTGGATTAATGGATGCACCATTATTAATTCAACCACTTGTATTACCACATGAATCACAACCACAAGCACACAATCTGGAAGTCGTTAAATTTTTGCCACTTGAATTCTTTAAATCAACAATTCAACAAAACAAAGCTTCAGATGTTACCTGTGTAGATATTATAAAATCACGTCTTGAAACAGAAAGACAATTTTTTGGATATTACTTTACACACTCAACAACTTCTCTTACTACATCAAAATCACGTAGTGCATATTCTACACTTGGCTCGATGCTTGATAAATTCGATATGCAAATTAGAAATGCTGAACTAATTGATGCAGTAAATACATCAGAAATTGTTTCAAATGTGATCTCCACACATCTAGTTCCTGATATCATGGGAAATCTTCGTGCTTATGCTAGACAAAACTTCAGATGTACTGGTTGTGGAAAATCATATCGCAGAATCCCGTTGATTCAAACTTGCATCTGTGGTCATAACTTAATTCCAACTATAACTAGAGGTTCTGTAGAAAAATATCTTAAACTTGCAAAGAGATTAGTTGAAAAATATGATGTTGGTGTATACCAAAGAGGACGAATTCATGCGCTGTCTGATGAAATCGATTTAGTTTTTGGAAAGAATAAAGGTGATCAATCACTATTAACTGATTATACTTGAATCTTATCTTAACTTAACGTATTCGTATGCTCCAAGTTTATTATCAAAACAATAATGAACTTTTTGATAATTCTTTCTGAAAGCTTTTACTTTTGAAAGAATCTTTTTAGGATCCTTTTTCTCAATTACAACTTCTTTGATATACAATGCAATCTCTTTCATCTGATCTTGTTTCATACCAAGTCTTGTAATTTCAGAAACTCCTAATCTTATTCCTCCAGGATGAAAATAATTACGACCGGCTTTGATATCACCTGGAATAAGTTGTCTATTGACAATGATATTGGCTTTTTCTAAATCTGCCTCAACTTTTCCACCATCAGAATAATCTAGAACATTCACAGCAACTTGATGAGACTCTGTAAATCCTCTGCTTTCCCCTAATACTTTGAAACCAGCATTACTAAGAGCTTCAGCAAAAACTTTTGCATTTTTTATAATTTGACTGGCATATTCTTTTCCAAACTCTAATGCTTCTGCAAAAGCTACTGCTTTTCCTGCCATATGATGAATATGATGACTACTAGTTAATCCCGGAAATGTTGCTTTTTTTATTGCATCTTCATGTTTTTCAGAACCCAAAACAAGTCCACCCTGAGGTCCAAACAGAGTTTTATGAGTACTCATCGTCATGGTATCTGCACCTTCACGTAATGGATCCTGAAATTTTCCACCAGCAATCAATCCTGCTACATGTGCTGCATCATAATTGATATGCATATCAAAACTCTTTAGAAAATCTGCCAATTCTTTTACAGGATGTGGAAATAAAAATAATGATCCACCAAACATTGCCATCTTTGGTAGACGATTTATTTTCTTTAGCTCTTCTACTTTTTGCTTGGTCTTTTCAACATCAATTGTCATCTCTTCAGCATCAAATGGATAAAATTCAATTTCTAATCCGTGAACTAATCCTGCAGTTCCTGAATGTTCTTTTTTACCATGAGAAATATGACCACCAGCAGGAATTGAAGGTGCTAACATCACATCACCTGGATTTGTAAAAGCAGAATATACCACAAGATTGGCAATTACACCTGAAATAGGTCTTACATCTGCAAATTTTGCCTTGTACAACTTCCTTGCAAGTTTCATACATTCAAACTCAACATCATCAATATACACACATCCTGCATAGACTCTCTCACCAGGCCAACCTTCAGCATATCTATTACCAAAATCTGATATTATTGCCTCTCTAACAGCTGGACT
>JAICOU010000120.1 GCA_025930495.1 Nitrososphaeraceae archaeon | reverse complement strand
TAAATTATTGTACATTCAGAATTTTATGACTATGTAAGATAATTTAATGTATAGATAATTTCAAATTAAATTATATTCTTTTACAATCTTCCATTTTTCTACATCTGGAAAAAATTCTTGTACAACAAGATTGTTTACCTGTCTGTTTTTATTTGTAAAGGAGGGGAGATTTCCCTTTTTATTGCGGTTCAATTGTTGCAGGAGGTTTACTTGAAATTGCATATGTTACCCATGTTACATCTTCTATCTCATTTGTAATTCGGTTGCTAATTTTTTCTAGCAATGCATGTGGTAGTCTGGTCCAGTCTGCTGTCATTGCATCAATAGAATCAACAACTCTAATCATTACGATATTTCCATATTTTCTTTCATCCCCTACCACTCCAACTGCTTTGTCATCACCTACTGCTGCATATGCCTGCCACACTTTACCATAAAGTCCAGCTGCAACCAGTTCATCTTCTACAATCTTGCTTGCCACTTTAGCTATCTGAAGTTTTGCTGGAGTGACTTCGCCAATAATCCTCACAGCTAGTCCAGGTCCGGGAAATGGATGTCGCATGAAAAGTTTTTCGGGAACTCCTAAAATTTTAGCTATTTTTCTTACTTCATCTTTGTATAGATCACGTAATGGTTCCAATATTTTCAAATCAAGCCAATCTGGTAGTCCACCTACGTTATGATGCGATTTTATCACTGCAGCTGGTCCTTTTGAAACTCCACTTTCTATTACATCTGGGTATAATGTACCCTGTGCAAGCCATTTGAACGGTCCATTCTTTTTTGCAAATTCAGTAAAAACATGAATAAATTCCTCACCTACAATCATTCTTTTTTTCTCAGGGTCTTCCACGCCTTTTAATTTGGACAAAAAAACTTGGGCAGCATCAACTGCTGTAAAATTTACATTAAAATTATTTTTAAACATCTCTTCAATTTCTTTTTCCTCATTTAATCGCAAGAGCCCATTATTTACAAAAACACATTTTTGTCTATTCCCAATTGCTTTGTGAATTAGTAAAGCTGCTACAGTAGAATCTATTCCTCCACTTACGCCACACAAGACATTTCCTTCTATTTTAGAAATTTTTTCTACCGCAGCGTCGATAAATCCTTCCATAGTCCAATCTTGTTTAGCACCACAAACTTTCAAAACAAAATTCTTGAGAATTTCTGTTCCTTGTTCGGTATGAACAACTTCTGGATGAAACTGAATTCCGTAAATTGATTTTTCTTTTGATGCAATTGCCGCTGCCTTTGCACTTTCAGTATGTCCTATAACTCTGAATCCAGGTGGAATTTCTTCTGCTTCATCGCCATGACTCATCCATGCCCTAACTGATTCACCACTCCCACTTAGAAGATCCTCATTACTATCAATTGTTAGTATTGTTGAGCCATATTCTTTGTTGGCTCTTTTTACTTTACCACCAAATTTATTTACAATTAATTGATGTCCATAACAAATTCCAAGTAAGGGTAAATTCATATCAAAAATTTTATTTTCTGGAATAGGTGCATCTGAAT
>JAICOU010000098.1 GCA_025930495.1 Nitrososphaeraceae archaeon | reverse complement strand
TTACATCAAATCGAATTAGTCGTTTAGCAAATTTATCTCGTAATGGTTCTAAAATGCGTCCCATACCAGTAACATTGCAGCTACCTTGCATGACATGTTTTTTGCCAATAGCCAAATCATAGTTGACTCTAGAATTAAACAGTAAATCAGAGACAACCTCATCTCCCAGTATAGTTTCTCCGCCCTGATAGATTGCCATTAAATTTTTTGGTTCGTAGAGATTCTTTTTGTTCTTGTATCCATGTCCACTAGGGGCAGCATCAATTACTAAATCACAGTCATCAAGGGCAGCTTCTATTGTGCCAGATATTTTAAAATTCTTAAAATCATTTAATTTTCGTTCAGGTACATAAACATTCAATCCACGAGAAATTGCTACATTAACATCATTATCAGGAGAGTATTTTCCAACACCAATTACCGAGATTTCAGGATCATCTTTTAGAAATGATGTGATTCTGCTTCCAATAGAACCATATCCATTAACAAAAACTTTTTTCATATTTTTTCTAAATGATTCCCATTTATTTAGATTAGCGTACTTGCCATTAAATCCTTAGATTCTAAACTCTTTTGTTCTCAAGAGTTCGTATCAGTGAGTACTCTCGGATCAAAATATCAATACAACAAATTTCCAACAAATCATACTTTCAAAATCTTTCTAGACCTAACAAAATCATACCTGAAGAGGCAGTGTTCTCTTTTTATCAACTATTGCTAAACTCGTTTACACTTTTAAAAAATCTTAAGTAGTATATACCGGATAGAAATTAAATTGGCACGAATAATGATTGCAGATGATTCAGAATTAGTAAGGAGTACCTTAAAGGAGATGTTGGAGATAGGCAAGCATCAAGTGGTATCAGAAGCAGTCGATGGGGTTGACACACTAGAAAAATTCAACTCCACAAAACCTGACGTGTTATTGCTTGACATAGCAATGCCAAAAAAAGACGGTGTGGAAATTCTAGTTCATATTATGAAAAGTAATCCAGATGCCAAAGTTGTCATGATTACTGCACATTATGATATGGAACTCATAGAAAATTGTATCAAAATAGGAGCTTTAGCATACATTTCAAAGCCGTTTAACATGGATGACATTCTACACTCAATATCGTATGCATTTGATGAAAAATAGAAATCCTAGACTCTTTTTTATTCTAAAATCAAATTCAAAATAAATGTGGAATTTCACCAATTACTTAGATTAGTTTAGAAGATGTACATACATAACATATTCAAAAATCATAAAAGTCAGTTATAATATTAGCAGTAATTCCTAAAAATAGTGTTGATTACTCAAAACGGTCATTAGTACAATATAAGCCATTTTGGAGATTTTGAAGATGAGATAGATTCCAATATGGAAGATTTTTTTGGGAAATTTTGATTCCGATAGTTCCATATTTTTTGAAAAATTTGACCGAAAAGGAAGATGACGATCAGGAAATTATCCATTGTGATTAACAATGAAAATGTCGTAATAGTATTGTAAAATGAAAGAATACACTTTGACTGCAATTTCCCTGATAATTGGGGCCATATTGGCAGTCTCCAACATAAATCATCAAGAGGCGTATGCCACAGACATTGATGAACTGATGATGAAAATGGTAGAAGTCGACAGTAAGATATCAAATCTAAAAAACTTAGATAATGACTTTAATGAACGGACTATAGGCAGTGTTTCATTTGAGATGAAGCAAATAGGAGAATCATTATTAGAAATTAACGAGTTAAATGATAGAAACAATGACAAAGCAAACAAAATTTACGAATACCTTAAAAATAATTATAGTATAGTATTTGAAAAATATCAAAAAGAAGCAAAAGAGTATCAAAAAGAAAATGGATTAACCATGCAAGAAAATAAACTTGTTACAGATTTACGTCGGGATAAAGTAACTTTTGAAAGTAACGAGTCCCAACAAAACTTTGAAAAAACACAAGAAGAATTAATCAATATATCAATTAAAGAAACCATATCTGAAGAAAATTATCAAAAACTTATCAATACGATTGGAATAAAACTTGCAGATGAAGCAAATGGAAACAAAGTAGAAAATATCCATCATAAAATAGCAATTAAAGAAATTATTAATTCAAAATCATTGGAACTTGCAATTCCTGCAATTGATAGAATAATAACCCAAACCAATAACGATGAAATGAAAAATAGATTAGTAGAAATTAAAAAAGATGTCAAAGAAGCATTAGATAAAAAAGAAAAACATGATAAACAAAACCAAGTATATGAATTGAAAAATGGTGATAAAATCAAAGATATTATTTCGGTGGATTTTAATCAAATTGGAATTGAAAATTCTTTTGTTCTTGATCAAATTTTGGAAGATGGGATTATAAAATTATTAGCAGATTCGGAGGAAATAGTTTCAGAATTTGAAGAGAGTGTAAAACAAAACCAGGTATCAAAAATTGAACATGATGCACCTGTAGTGAGTGCACCAATAATCCTGAGTGAGCCAACACAATCACCTGTAGATGTAATTTCCGATGAACATGATGATCTAGAGGAAGAGAAAGAAGACAAGGAAGAGAAAGAAGACAAGGAAGAGAAAGAAGACAAGGAAGAGAAAGAAGACAAGGAAGAGAAAGAAGACAAGGAAGAGAAAGAAGACAAGGAAGAGAAAGAAGACAAG
>JAICOU010000046.1 GCA_025930495.1 Nitrososphaeraceae archaeon | reverse complement strand
GATCTGAAAATGGAAATCCTAATTCTATGATGTCTGCTCCGCCTTTGATTAGTCCTCTTACTGCCGATATCGTTGCATTCTCATTTGGATATCCGACCATGATGTATGCGATTAATGCCTTTTCTTTTTTTGCAGAGAGTTCTGCAAATTTTTCTTTAATTCTTGCCATGTTTGCTCAGATACTTTTGTACTTCTTCTACGTCCTTGTCTCCTCTTCCTGAAAGTGTTACTACAATTGATTCAGATTTTTTACTCTTCTTTGCAACCTTCATTGCTTCAGCTATTGCATGAGCTGACTCTAGGGCTGGAATGATTCCTTCAGTTCTAGTTAACATCAAAAATGCATCAATTACTTCGGCATCTGTTGCAGAGTGATATTTTACTCGCTTGGTATCTTTTAGATAAGCATGCTCTGGACCTACACCTGGATAATCCAATCCCGCTGAAATACTGTGCGTTTCTGTGATTTGCCCTTCATCATCTTGCAATAGATATGTCATCATTCCATGAAGTACACCTTTACTGCCAGCCGATAGTGTTGCAGAGTGATATTTTGATTTTAATCCTTTACCTGCAGCTTCTACTCCAATAATTTCGGCATTTGTATCAACTAGCGGATAAAATGTTCCAATAGCATTTGATCCTCCACCAACACACGCAATTACAATATCTGGTGTTTTGTTTGATATTTTTTTCATCTGCACTTTAATTTCCTCTCCTATCACACTTTGAAAATCTCTTACCATTACAGGATATGGATGAGGACCCACTGCAGAGCCTAGCAAATAATATGTAGATTCCACATTTGTAATCCAGTCTCTGATTGCCTCATTGATTGCATCTTTGAGAGTTTTTGAGCCTGATTTTACTGGATGAACTTTAGCACCAAGCATGTTCATTCTGTACACATTTAGCTTTTGTCGTATGGTATCTTTGTATCCCATGTATACTTCGGACTTCATTCCCAAAACAGCACATGCCATTGCAGTAGCTACTCCGTGTTGACCTGCCCCTGTCTCTGCAATGATTCTTTTTTTATTCATTTTTTTTGCAAGTAGTGCTTGACCTAATGTGTTGTTTATTTTGTGAGCTCCTCCATGCAAAAGATCTTCTCTTTTTAGATAGATTTTAGCGCCGCCACATTTTTCTGATAAATTTTTTGCATAGTATAACGGAGTCGGTCTTCCTGCATATTGTTTTAGATAATAATCTAATTCTCTTTTGAAATCTTTATTGTCTTTGAATTTAAGATAATTTTCTTCTAATTCTTCAATTGCAGGGACTAGCGTCTCTGGAATGTACTTACCACCAAACTCTCCAAATCTGCCATCTTTAGGATACTTCAATATGCATTCACCAGTTTTCTGACATGTTCTTCGATATTATCGCTTTTCATTATGCTAGATCCTATTAGAAATGCATCTGCCCCACACTTTTTTAGATATTGTATATCTTTAGGTGTCTCAATTCCACTCTCTGATAGTATTGGTCTTGTCTTTTTGTATCCTTCTAGTACTCTTTCTGTGGTTTTAAGGTCAATCTCTAGCGTGTCTAGATTTCTGTTGTTAATTCCAATTAGATCAGATTCTGTTTTTAGCGCATTTTGAAATTCTTGTTTTGTGTGAACCTCTAGTAAAATTTTCAACCCTTTTTTGTGACCGTATTTAATGAATTCATCAATATCTTTGAGAAATTCTTGGTCAAACAATGATTGAATAACTAACATGTAATCTGCCCCTATTTTTTCTGCCGCATCAATCTGTATAGTATCAATCATAACATCTTTCATCAATAATGGGACATCTACTGCTTGTCTTACCTGCATAAAGTATTCTGGTGAGCCATTAAACATATGAGGCTGGGTAAGAATGGATAGTGCTTTAGAGCCTCCTGCAATCATTTGTTTTGCAATGCTAACTGGGTCTGATAACGTTCTGATCTTACCCAAAGATGGGGATGAAAATTTTATTTCTGTAAGTAGTGTTGCATGTTTATTTGATTTTATTATTTGCAAAAAATCCTTGTCTGATTTTTGCAATTTCACATCTATATCATACACTCCATCATCAATTGCAGCTTGTGAATTATTTACTAGTTTTCTTAGAATATTTTCTGGCATCATATCATCTCCTTTAATTTTGAAATATCTCCCGTGTCTGCAACAAATCTTTCTAATAGTTTGAATGCTTTTCCATCTTTAATTGTACTTAATGCTAATTCAACTCCTTCTTCAAAATTCTTTACAATGTTTGCAACAATTAATCCTCCCGCTGCATTAAGAGCTGTTGTTTCTATCATGGCTTGATTTGCAGTATTGTTTAATACTCCGACAAATGCCTTTATTGCATCTTCTCTTGTTTTAATTTGAATGTCTTTCAGTGTTGATTTGTGCAGTCCTACTACTTGAGGATCAATTGAATTCATCAATACTTTGTCATTTCTTAAAATGCACACTCTGTTTGTTGAACTGGTAGAAAATTCATCCATGCCGTCATCAGAGCGAACTGTCATGATATTTTCTGCTCCGTTTCTTTTTAGAATTAATGGCAGTCTGTCTAAAAAATCAATAGAAAAAACTCCTATCATTTGATTTTTAACACCAGCTGGATTTGATAGTGGTCCTAAAAGATTAAACGCTGATCTTTTTCCTAACTGCTTTCTTGCATTTGAGACATGTCTCATTGCTGGATGAAATTTTTGTGCAAACATAAAACAAATGTTATGTCTTTGAAGTATGTCTGCAATTATGTCTGGCTCTGAGTTTAGATCATATCCAAAATACTCAAAAATATCTGCACTTCCAGAAACGCCTGAACTAGAACGATTGCCATGTTTTGCTACGATTCCCCCCGCGGCTGTTACCACAAAAGAGGCAGTCGTGGATACATTGAATGTTTGAAGATTATCCCCTCCAGTACCACACATATCTATTATTTTTCCCTTGTTTTTAGGCTCCACTTTAAGGGCAAATTCCCGCATCTTATCAAGCATCCCAAGTAACTCATCATCAGTTTCCCCTTTTTCTGTTAGATTGGATAGAAAATCAAAGTTTTCTTTGTCACTTGTTTTACCTGATAAAATCTCTGTCATGACATTATTCATCTGATCATATGTGAGATCTGCCTTTTGTTGTATCTTTGAAATTAAATCTGAAATCATTTTTTGTTTTTCACCTGTTTTATGAAATTTGAGAGAATTTTCTTCCCATCCTCTGTCATAATTGATTCGGGATGAAACTGTACTCCTTCTATTAGATATTTTTTGTGCCTTATTGCCATTACTTCTCCATCATCCGCTGCAGTAGCTGTCACTTCTAATACATCTGGAATTATTGTTTTATCTCCAACTAGTGAATGATATCTTGTTGCCCTAAATGGATTCTTGACATCTTTGAATAATTCTGAATTTGTATGTTCAACTGGACTGGTCTTGCCATGTCTTACACAACCTGCATTTGTAACCTTGCCCCCAAATGCCTCAATGATTCCTTGGTGTCCCAAACATACTCCTAATATTGGAGTGGTAGGCCCAATATCTTTGATTACATCGCTACATACTCCAAAATATTTTCTATCTGCTGGAGTTCCTGGACCTGGTGATATAATTATTGCATCGTAATTGTTTTGTTTTATTTGTTCTAGTGTTATCTTGTCATTTCTAATTACATCACAATCTACTCCTAATTCTCCCAAGTATTGTGCAATATTGTATACAAACGAATCATAATTATCAATAATTAGAAATTTCATTTTGTTGCCTCTCTTAGTGCTTGAAGCATCGCACCAGCCTTATGTTCTGTTTCTTTGAATTCATTTTCTGCAACAGAGTCTGAGACAATTCCTGCCCCTGATTGCACAAATCCCTTGTTTCCATTTATGAATATACTTCTAATTGCAATTGCAAAATCACAGCATCCATTAAATGAAAAATATCCCACTGCACCAGCATATGGCCCTCTTGCTTCGGTTTCTAGCTCATCAATTATCTCCATGGCTCTGACTTTTGGAGCCCCTGATACCGTTCCTGCTGGAAATACTGCCTTAAATGCATCAAACATGTCATTTTTAGGCGCCAAATTACCTACAACATGTGTTACTATATGCTGTACATGACTGAATCGCTTGATCTGCATTAATTCTTCAGTGTGTACAGTTCCATACTTGCATACTCTGCCTATGTCGTTTCTTCCCAAATCAACTAACATGGTGTGTTCTGCTAACTCTTTTTCATCATGGAGTAGTTCGTCAGCTAGATGTTTGTTTTTTTCCTCATCATCTGTAATTTTTCTAGTTCCTGCAATTGGGAATGTCTCTACTTTATCATTTGTGATTCTTACTAACATTTCAGGTGATGCTCCAATGATTGTCTTGTTATCTTGTTTTAGATGATACATGTATGGTGATGGATTTAGTCTTCGCAGTGTTTTGTATAATGTTAGATTATCTCCATTTGTCTCAAATGTAAACTTTCTAGATAACACCACTTGGAATATATCTCCATCATGAATGTACTGCTTTGCTTTGTTTACAATATTTGAGAATTTTTCTTGGTTCATGTTAGGTATTATTTTAGTTGCTTTAAAATTACCAAATGACTCGCTACTCATTTTAAACTGTTCAAATCTATTTTGATCATGATAAAAATAAAATAATTTTTTGTGTAGATTATCATACAATATACCGTCATCATAGATTCCAAACTCCATTAATGGCTGTGGTGAATCATGAGTGTCTGGAATATTTTCTACCAATCTAATTGCATCATAATTTACAACACCAACAGCACCACCCAAATATCTATAACTTTGATCTTCTGATTTTCCTAGTAATTTTTTCAACTCTTCAAATGGGTCATTTGTTTGGATAGTTTCAGTTTTACCGTCTCTTGTGATTTCTACTTTGTCTGAGTAACCTTTAAGAATTATTTTAGGGTCAAATCCCATTACTGATGTTTCAGCTAGTATTTCTGGACCTGTTAGTGATTCAAAGAGAAATGAATGTGAATAGTTTCTAGAAATTTTATTGTATATTTGAAATTGATTTTCAGATAACTCTAGTGGTATTACTTTCGGCTGAGAATTTCCAAAGGTGTCCACCCATAGACAAAATTTTACTCGTTTATTATTTAAATTGATGAGGTGCATTTAGCCACAATCTATTACGGTATGGTACGGTACCTTTATATGATAATTCAACGTATATTCTGTGACCATGCAGGGAATAAAATCAACGCTGATGCAAGATCTATACTTCAAAAAAACACCCGAAGTGAAATCAAGTGTATCTGAAGTAGAGTGCTATATTTGTGGCAAAGGACTGCAAGATGGATGTCGTATAACTGCCAAGACTCTATCAAATGGGATGGCATTGTTTTGTAATGTACATTATTCATTGCAATAATTGACGATAAACGAGATTATTTACTAGATTCTTAGTCAGTGTATGACATTACAGCACATCTTGATGATGTTTCAACACGAGTTGCAATATAATTGAATTTCTTGTTTATTTTTTTACCTATTCTCTGTTTATAGGCATAAATCGTGCCTAAATTGGCTCTGCGGCATTATGTATTTTATCTATATGTCTGGATAATTCTTCATTATTTTGAAATATAGAGCTACAATATGGACATTTACTTTGTTGTGTCATCATCTATTCTAAATTTTCTATTAACTTAAGCGTTTAGAAAGATGTTCCCTCATAGCACACTTAATTGAAGTAAAATAATCATGAAAAATTTAGTTTATGCATTACAATGATACTTCAAATGTATTTTTAGTTTGTAATTATTGGTTCAAATCTCATTGTAAAAGGTATTTGATGTAGTTTGATCAATATCGTATATGTCTAGAAATGGTGTATTGATAATACTTGGTGGTATTTTGTTAATCATCATGGGTTTGAAACTCATGGGTGCTTTCTAATCCTTAGTTTGGAATTATCTTAGAGATTTTGAATCTTTTTTGCAAAATGTACAAATCAGTGAATTTGTTTTACGCCCACATACCATGCACTGCTTTGTATTTCCATTATGCCCTGTAGTATTTGAGCTTCGAATTAATTTTATTATGATAAAGACAATAACTGCTGCGACTCCAACTGCAATAATTACTCCAAGTACCATAGTTATTTGTGTGCTTTATTACTATTCAAACCTTATCTAATTTTTCAAAGATGAAGTCTAACTCCAGACTTTTTCTTTAAACGTCCATTTTTTATTTAAAATAAAATTGCTAAATGCTGCAGTCGCAACTGCTAACACTAGTGCAACCGGATAAGACACACTTAGATCATCGACCAAATAATACACCATTCCAAGCTGAACCAATGCCCCAATAGAACTAAATCCTGCAAACTTGCCGTACTGAATGGCAGTTCTTTTTGCAGTAAAATTCCTATCCTCAAATGTCCAGTATTTATTCAAAAAGAAATTACTGGTAATTGAAAACATGATTCCAAGTATGGTTGCATGAAGATACCACATGTCCAAACTTGATGTAAACAAAATAGATGTAAGATAATTAATTCCTAGCCCAGATGCACCAACTGAAAAGAATCTTGCAGCCTTTGATACAAATCTGACTGATGATCTTGTTTCCTTTTGCTGTTCTTTTTTTCCATATCTGTAAAGCTTTCCTACTGCATGAATGTATTCTAAAATGATTTTTGTTCCAAGCTTACTTTTTCCATTTTCTCTATTTGAAAATGTATATGGAATTTCCTTTATCGATACACCTTTTATCTTTACAATCATCTCCAAGAGAATTTTGTAGCCTATTGCATCAAAGTTGATTCCTTTGATTATGTCTTTGTTAAATGCAAAAAATCCTGACATTGGATCAGATTCCTTTATGCCCAGTCCTTTCTTTGCAATAATTGTTGCAATCTTGCTTATCATTTTTCGTTTTATTGACCAACCATGTATTGAACCTCCATTAAGATATCTTGATGCAACAACAATGTCTGTTTTTGATTGTTTTAATGCATCAACAAGTTTTGGTATGAGTTGTGGAGGATGAGAAAAATCGCTATCCATTACAACAACTATCTTCCCCTTTGCCTGTTGTATTCCATTTAATATTGCAGAGCTAAGACCTTCTCGTGTTTTTCGATTTATGACATTAATGGTATATCTTGTTTTTTCCTTCAATGATTCAAAATAATCCTCTGCGATCTTGCCTGTTCCATCAGGGGAGTTGTCATCTACTACTATTGCTTCAACTATAGTGTTTTTTGGCAGGTGCTCTTTGATTAAATGTAATATTCCTTTGATATTTTCAGACTCGTTATACGTAGGAATTATTATTGATACTTCGGCATTCATTGTATTTGACAACACGAATCCACCAGATTTATCTCATATTAAATTTTTAAATTGTAAAATTTGACTAGTTTACCCGTATGTTCTCACGGATTTTGATCTTGGTCATCTAAATCAAAATTTTACCGCTGTTCTAAAACTAATTCCGCATTGATACTTCGTTTCCTACAGATGCCTGCAGACCAAGTCCTGCACCAGGCTCTGTAGTAATTATCATCAAAGTTTCACATGCCATACATAACACAGATGGTGTATAGTCTGTATTTTCTTGAGTTGGACCCGTTGAAGCTAATACTGCATCATGTATGATATTTTGACTATTGCAATCAATGCATATTGATGGTTTATGCGAAAGGCGCTTTATTTTTTTGATATAATAATGAACCATATGACCATTATACCTGTTGGTGATTCTTAAATTAATTGATTATTTCCCACTATGTTTTATCTGTCAATTATTATCTTATCTTTGCATACTCATAAAATAAAGTAATATTATCTAGGATTTAGTGTCAAATTCAAAAATTACTCTATCTGATGATTTGTCCATATGTAGAATCTTAAATGGAATGTGGCAGGTATCTGGTGGACATGGGCAGATTAATCAAGAATCTGCCATTTTAGAGATGTTAGAATATCACAAAGATGGATTTACAACATGGGATTTAGCTGATATCTATGGTCCTGCTGAATCATACATTGGAGAATTTAGAAAGCGATTATCCCCAAAAGAACTATCGAATTCACAAGCACTGACTAAATTTGTACCAAATCCTGGACCTATGACAAAATCTATTGTAGAATATCATATAGACCAATCACTGCACAAAATGAATACTGATTCACTTGACTTGGTGCAGTTTCATTGGTGGGATTACAATAATGCAAGTTATCTTGATGCCCTTAATCATTTATCAAAACTACAAGATGCGGGAAAAATTAAACATCTTGGTCTGACAAACTTTGATACACAAAGAATCAAAATAATGATTGAAAAAGGATTCAAGCTAGTATCAAATCAAGTGCAATACTCTATTTTAGATCAAAGGCCAGAAAAGTTAATGGCTCCATTTTGCCAAAAACATGGAATGTCTCTTCTCACATATGGTACTTTGCTTGGTGGGTTTTTATCTGAAAAATATCTAAACTCTCCAGACCCACACAGAGCTGACCTAATCACATCTAGTCTGCAAAAATACTATAACATGATTGATGCATGGGGTGGATGGAGATTATTTCAAGAACTATTACATGTATTATCACAAATAGCAAAAAAGCATGATTCTAGCATCGCAAATGTGTCTGCCAAATTTATTTTAGACAAACCTACAGTTGCAGGAGTAATAATAGGTGCAAGACTTGGAATATCTGAACATAGACAAGATAATTACAAAGTCTTTGATTTGCAGCTAGACTCTCAAGATCACACCATGATAAGTTCAGTTACTGGTAAATCCAATGACCTTTTTGATATAATTGGTGACTGTGGAGATGAGTATAGGTAATAAGTAGAGATTCTAAAACTTGTAAAAATATGTGGAAATTCTATGGTTCTACAGGCACAAATGTTTCAAATTGTTGACTTGTCCAAAATATGGCATATCCGAATAGAATCTGGATTGTAAATATATCACAAAAATACGGTAAAAATTAGATAGTAATCAAAACCAATCAGATATCCACTGACATCTGAGCATCAATCCTCTTTTCACATACCATTGATGTTTGGGATTAATTGATTACTACCTATATCATATTGTAATAATGAAATAAAAAGACTGTTCTGCAAATTCTTAACATTTGTTTATTTTTACAAGAAATTTTGTATGAAGTTAAGACTGAAAATGTCTAATTTTGTGACTGGTAATTTTCTATTATTTTTTGAACATTGGCAAG
>JAICOU010000061.1 GCA_025930495.1 Nitrososphaeraceae archaeon | reverse complement strand
CCATTTAAGATAAGATGTGTTTATTGATGTAATGTTAATTTCAGCAATTTCAGGTATATCATAAGGATGAGATGCTTTGATTTTTT
This sequence comes from Nitrososphaeraceae archaeon, assembly GCA_025930495.1. Taxonomy (GTDB): domain Archaea; phylum Thermoproteota; class Nitrososphaeria; order Nitrososphaerales; family Nitrosopumilaceae; genus Nitrosarchaeum. Next base: position 6,969 of record JAICOU010000061.1, on the reverse strand, counting down.
CTTTAAGAGATTTTTTGTTTTTTTGTGTAGTTTTAAATAATGCAAGATACTCTGATGCATTTTCAATTTTTCCTTGCCAAGAATAGATTGATGATATTTTAGTAATGTTAACACAGGCAACAATCTTATTTTGGACTAATTCGTTTGCAATTTTAGTAATTGATTTTTTGTTGGGGTAAGTTGAGACAATTATGATTGGTTTCATAGTAACTGATAAATGTCCGTAGTTTAAAAAATTAACAATTAGTTTGGAACTTGATTTTATTACTGAAAATCCGATTATCTATGTGTTAATAGCTTGGGTAGTGATTTTGGGTATTGCTAAAGGATTAAAATTAGAAAAACATGGTTTTGAGCTAAAAATATACAGTCTCGTATACAAAAATCAACAAGTACAGTCTGTTCTAACAAAAATCCTAGGACGAACTAGGCGAGGAATCAAAGTTTTCGCTAATGTTAGTGTAGTTGCAGGGTTTCTTATGATGGGATTTGCATTTTGGTTTTTGATATCAAATGTTTCAAAATACTTTGTAGCTCCAACTGAATTTTCACAACTGACAGTATTAATTCCAGGTGTGACTTTGACATCGGGACCAGCAATTCTATACTTTTTACTTTCCATTCCAATTGTTTTAGTTATTCATGAAGGAGCACATGGGATAGTGGCTGCTTTAGAAAAAATCAAGATCAAAACAGGTGGATTTGCAATATTTGTTGCAATGTTTGCAGGATTTGTAGAACCAGATGAAGAAGAATTTAACAAGGCAAAAAAGATTTCAAAATTAAGAGTCATAGGTGCAGGAGCTACTTCAAATGTGATTTTTGCATTGGCGTTAGGAGTAATATTATTGACAAATCCTTTCTTTGCAATGGTCGTACCTGAACCATTACTAAGTACATTTTATGATTTACCAGACGGAGTATTGGTACTTTCAATAATTGAAAATTCAGGAGCAGAAAGAGCAGGATTACTAGCAAACGATATCATTACTTCAATTAATGGAATCCAGATACTGAGTCCATTAGATTTTCAAAAGACAGAACTAATTCCCGGTGAAATTGCCAAAGTTTCCATACTTAGAGATGGACAAACATTACAATTTCCTGTTGAAGTTATACCATCACCTGAAGATCCTGAAAGAGGATTAATTGGAATTATAAGAGATAATTCATTTGCATACAAACCTGTTTTGAATTTTATTGAATGGAATGATCCAGGTGTTTCAATGTTCTTGTTATGGCTATGGATGATTTCATTTTTTATTGGAATCATCAATATGTTACCACTGCCAATTTTAGATGGAGGAAAATTCATTCACACTATTATTGATAAAAAAATATCTGACAAGGCAGTAAATACAACAATGTGGGGAATTTACGCATTCACATTTGCATTATTTGGCTTGAATATTGCATTATCATACATAAAATCAGGCTGGTTTACCATCTAGAAAATACCTAAAGAATCATTAATGAAAAAAAATTATAGAATTTAATGAAATGCGATAGATGTGAAAGTCAGGCAGTATATACTCGTAAATATTCTGGAGAAAAATTATGTTCTAAATGTTTTTCAACTTCTATACTAAGAAAAACTGCAAAAACTATTTCAAAATATAATATGATTAAAAATAACGAATTAGTAGCTGTTGCAGTATCTGGTGGTAAAGATTCACTTGCTTTGCTAAATATCATTAATCAAATGGCTGCCACACATAATTTTAGAATTAAGGCAATAACAATTGATGAGGGAATTCCTGGTTATAGGAATGAGGCATTAGAAATTGTTCAAGCGTTTTGTGCTAAATTAAATGTAGAACACAAAGTTTTTTCTTACAAAGAATTGTTTGATTTAACATTAGATGAAGCATTAGATTTGCGAGGAAGTGAAAAAACATCTTCATGTTCTATATGTGGAACTTTAAGAAGACGTGCAATTGATCATGCGGCAAAAGATATTGGTGCAGATGTAATTGCCACAGGACATAATTTAGATGATACATTACAGACATTTGTAATAAACATGTTATCTGGAGATACTAACAAGATAGGTTGGATGGATCCTGATACTTCTAGTAATACATTGAGAAAAATAAAACCATTTTGTGAGATTTATGAATCTGAAATTGTATTTTATGCATTTACAAACGATATTCCATTTCAATCAGAGCCTTGTCCACACATGAATGAGGGAATAAGAACAGAGATTCGTGAATTCCTAAATTCCTTAGAAGGTCAACACAGTGGAATTAAAAATAATCTATATCAATCAATAATCAAAGTATCTCAAATTGTAAAGGATACCAACTATAAACAAAAGACAATTTGTGCAAAATGTGGCAATGAATGCACTGGAAAGATCTGTTCTGTTTGCAATATGGTTTTAAAACTAAAAGAAAATCAAACCTAATGCAAATATAACATATCATCTTAGCAAAAACGGTAGTAGGGAGGATCAGGGTGCCAGCCGTGCCCTGTTCTGAAACCGGCTATATGCAGAGATCAGTAACTGTTGGGTAAATCTCTAGACAGGTAATTCCCGCTTGGTGTGCGGAAATGAAATCACGCCGAGGCGGGTGGTTGCAGAACTAGAATTATCCGAAGGGATAACGTCCAAGTTTGAACCATCGAAATGGATGAGGTCCGGGAGGGAGCAATCGTAAGGTGGAGCATCCACGCTTCCTCGTCTACGTGGCGGATCTTGTATGCCTTGAAATGGGGCTATCCGTCTAGACTGGAACCAACAGATCTACTACCTTTATAATTAAAATTAAAATTTTATTGTCATGGAAGGAATGATTTCTTTTGGAAACAAGAGAAGCTATGATGATTTTAAAAAACAAATTCCAAGTACAGTTCAACCACTTTTTGATTCAATAAGAGAATTTTGTCTTTCATTAGGGAAAAATGTGGTTGAAGATATAAGAATGCACAGAGTTGTTTTTGGAAAATCTATGACATTTAGATGGTTTGCAGATATAGAACCAGAAAGAGAAGGAATCATAATTAAAATCCAGAAAAATAGGAAAGAAGATCCTAAAATTTTACAAATCAAAATAGGACAAGAGATTACAGAACTCAAAGGAATAATAAAAAATGCGTTTGAAACAATGAATTAATACAAAACATCAAATTTAGAAAACTCGCCAATAAATTTCTCATTTCGAATTTCTACATCTTCAACTCGTGCATTGGCTGGCCCTCTGTGAGACCATTCAACTAGTCTATTTACTTTTTCTTCATGGCCTTCAAGTATGGCTTCAACCCTACCGTCTTTAAGATTTTTAACCCAACCAAAAACATCATTTTTTTTAGCCATTACTTTTAGTGCTTGACGAAAAAACACACCTTGCACTTTTCCTGTTACAAAAATTCTGATCCTTTGCTTTGACATGTAAAAAATTATTTCAATAAGGTATTAATCAATTTAGGTAAGAAAATTAGATTATTACTTTCTTTCTTTAATTCTAGCTCTACCAGTTTTTCTAGCAGCAATGCTACCTACTTTAGCTCCAGGCGGAGCGTTGCGAGAAACAGTGGAACTTTGTCCAACGTGCTGATGTCTTCCACCGCCGTGTGGGTGAACATAAGCTGCTTGTGCTACACCTCTAACAATAGGAAATTTCTTTCCTTTAGCTCTAAAACTACGCCACTTGTTACCTGCACTCATAAAGAATCGTTCACTAGCTCCACCACCAGCAAGAGTTCCAATCATTGCCCTGTTTTTTGGATTGAGTGTAGTGAATTTTCCAGAAGGAAGTTTTAATGTGACGCCTTCTTCACCGTGAGAGAAAACCGTTGCATTGGTGCCTGCTGACTTTACTATAGCACCGCCATCACCAAAGTGTTTTTCAACATTACAAACTATGGTTCCATCGGGAATATTTTGAACGCTAATTACATTACCCTTTTCAATTTTTGATTTTAATCCAAATTGTAAGGTTTCGCCTACTTTAGTACCAAGAACTGCTGGCATAAAAGAGACTGCACCGTCTTCAAATCGTACTTTAGCAAGAGGAGCCTCCCTACCGCGCTCATGAACTAGATCTATGACTAGACCTTCATGTTGCTCAGATAACGAAAAACGTGGATATTTTGCTTTACTGCCTACTTTACCAGTAGAAGTAGATCTAAATTGAAATCCTCCACGGCCACGTCTTCTTACTAATGGTCTCTTACCCAAGTAGATCGTGTCCTGTTCATTAAGGATTTTAAGCTTGTGATTTTATCTGTGTAATTCGATAAAATTACCACAAAGATATAAAAATTAGACAGAAGAGTTTGCTATATGAGCCAGAATGCACTTTCTCTAAAAGTTCTAGAAGCATATACACGAGATGTAGGACGTGGAGTTGCAAGAATTGATTATGATTCTATGGATACGCTAAATGCCTCTACTGGTGATGTAATTGAGATTAAAGGTAAAAGAAGAACCGTTGCAAAATGCCTTCCACTTTATCCATCAGACGAAGGAAAAGGAATAATCAGAATTGATGGATTAGGTCGTAATAATTCAGGTATTGCAATAGGTGATACCATTACTGTAAGAAAAATTAAAGCAGTTGCAGCTGAAAAAATTGTAGTAGCGCCACTTGAAGCAATTCCTCCTATTGATGAACGTTATCTTGCAGATGCTCTAGAAAGTGTTCCTTTGATTAAAGGAGATAATGTAATGGTTCCATACTTTGGTGGTCGTTTAACATTTCAAGTAATTGGAGTAACGCCAGCAGCAGATGCAGTGTTAGTTACTCAAAAAACTGTTTTCCATATTGCAGAAAAAGGTGAAACATTACGAGGAGTACCTCAAGTAACTTATGAGGATATTGGAGGTTTAACTGATGAAATAAAGAAAGTAAGAGAAATGATAGAGTTACCATTAAGACATCCAGAAATTTTTGAGAAGTTAGGAATTGAAGCTCCAAAAGGTGTGTTGTTATATGGTCCACCTGGAACAGGAAAGACACTACTAGCAAAAGCAGTTGCAAATGAAAGTCAAGCTCATTTCATTAGTATTTCTGGTCCAGAGATCATGAGCAAGTTTTATGGAGAAAGTGAAGCTAGACTAAGAGAAATTTTCAAAGAGGCTAGAGAAAAAGCACCATCAATTATCTTTGTAGATGAAATTGATTCAATTGCACCAAAGAGAGAAGAAGTAACTGGAGAAGTAGAAAGAAGAGTAGTATCACAAATGTTATCATTAATGGATGGATTAGAAGCCAGAGGAAAGGTTATCGTAATTGCAGCTACAAATAGACCAAATGCAATAGATCCTGCACTTAGAAGACCGGGTAGATTTGATAGAGAAATAGAAATTAAAGTTCCAGATAAAAAGGGAAGAAAAGACATTCTTGCCATTCATAGCAGAAACATGCCGCTATCTGATGATGTTAATGTTGAGAAAATATCCAGTGTTAGCCATGGATATGTTGGAGCAGATTTAGAATATCTCTGTAAAGAAGCTGCAATGAAATGTTTGAGGAGATTGCTTCCTGAACTTAACATGGAAGAAGAGAAACTTCCTCCAGAAACTTTGGATAAATTAATTGTGAATAACGATGATTTCCAAAAGGCATTGATTGAAGTCACTCCATCTGGAATGAGAGAAGTCTTCATTGAAAATCCAGATGTCAAATGGGAAGAAGTTGGTGGTTTGGAAGACGTCAAACGTGAGCTTCAAGAAGCAGTAGAGTGGCCAATGAAATATCCTGGATTATATGATAAATTAGGACATAAAATGCCAAGAGGTATTTTACTTCACGGCCCAAGCGGTACAGGTAAAACGCTATTAGCAAAAGCAGTTGCAACTCAAAGTGAAGCAAATTTTGTTTCTGTTAGAGGTCCAGAATTACTATCAAAATGGGTTGGAGAATCAGAAAGAGGAATAAGAGAAATTTTTAGAAGAGCAAGACAAGCTTCACCATGTGTAATATTCTTTGATGAAATTGATTCAATTGCACCAATTAGAGGTGCAGGAGGAGAAACAGCTGTTACAGAAAGAGTGGTTAGTCAATTACTTACTGAATTAGATGGTATGGAAAATATGCACGGTGTTGTTGTTTTAGCAGCTACAAATAGACCAGACATGATTGATCCAGCATTATTAAGACCAGGAAGATTTGACAAAATTATTCAGATACCATTACCAGACAAAGAAAGTAGAAAAATGATTTTGAAAATTAATGCTGAAAAAATACCAATAGTTGATGAACCTAACAATCCACAACGTGTGGATATAGATAAAATTGCAGAATTAACAGATGGATTAAGCGGTGCAGATACTGCTGCAATTGCAAATACTGCAGTATCTCTGGTTATTCATGAATTTTTAGATACACACCCAGATGTCAAAGATATTGAGAAAAGTTCAGTTGATGCCAAAGTAACTATGAAACACTTTGAAGCAGCAGTAAAGAAAGTAAGAGAACAAAAAAACCTCAAGATAGGCGAAAAGCTTGTGGCTTCCTATTACAGGTAGTTTTTATTAAATAGACAACCCAACTCTCATAAATGTCTGAATTTAGAGGATATGCTGGAAAATCATTAGAATTTTTAAAAACTAACAAGATCTATGTTGGTGATTCTGTCAAAATTCTTGCAGATTTAACATATTTTGGAATAATTATGCCACGATATGAACACAGTGACGATAAACATCTAGTTCTCAAATTAAAGAGTGGGTACAATATTGGATTAGAAATAGAAAAGATTGAGAAAATAGAGAAAATATCTAGTCCTGAAAAAAGCATTGAGAAAAAAGAAAGTTTGGAAAAAAACCCTGCTTTGCCAAAAATTCTCCTATTATCAACAGGAGGAACAATTGCAAGCAAGGTAGATTATAGAACAGGTGCAGTAACTCCAGTTTTAACTGCTGAAGAACTTAATTCATCAGTTCCTGAACTTTCTAAAATTGCCAATGTAGATGCTGAGGTATTGTTTTCAGAATATTCAGAAAACATAATGCCAGAACAT
>JAICOU010000039.1 GCA_025930495.1 Nitrososphaeraceae archaeon | reverse complement strand
GATTTAGTTGATATCTATACCACAGTCACCGCCCCTGGTACACTATTTGATGTTGTTGGAAACAACTCTACATCAATTACGTTATCCACTGGCGATGAACTTGGTAGATTACTAGATGTCACCTTTGATGATCAAAAATGGACTACTCCAGCAGCAGGCGCTTGTGCCACCGCATTATCTAATGCAGGTGTTACAGATACAGGTCTTGGAGCAACCGGATTTACTCTGGTTGAAACTGGACCTGAAACTGGTATCTTTGTTGGAGACTTCCAAATCCCAGGAGCATGGTGTAGATCAGGTGCAACAGCATCTGAATCTGTCACCGGTCTCGATCTTGAAGTCAACTATGTTGACTTTAGAGATGCATCTGGTGAAGTCATTGAAGTAGGTGATGGTGCAGGCGTTCGCGCAAACACCGGATCCGTCAGTCTCGATAGAACCGTTTACCCAGTACCATTTGGTATCCCAAGTGACTTTACTGGCAATACAGTAACTCAACCAACAGGAAGATCAGTGTTCCCAATCCACCAAAGTGGAATGGATGCAACTGCAGGTCTCCAATCTGGTGAGTTTATTGCTAACGGTGATCTAATACTTCACGTCAGAGTTAATGACCCAGACTTCGATATATCCGCAAGTGGTCAAGACACTATTGGTCAAAACACTACCTCAACTAACGTAGGACCTGTCAAGATCTCTGTTATCAGAGGTTCTTCAGAAGTCATACTAGGTTATGCAGGTGGTGACACAATATTGAATGGTCTAATTGATGTTGCTGATAACAACGCCAATGCAGCCAGACAATTTGGTCCAATGGATGAAATTGCACCAAATGCAGGAATATTTGAATCTGATATAGTCATTAGATATACCGATGGTCCATCTAACAGTCAGTGTCCAACCACATCAGATTACTCACCACTCAATGGTGTTAGTCCAACTGGTCCGAACCCTGTAAGTGATAGATTTGATGACGCCACTGTCAACAATTATTGTATCTTACAAGGAGATATTCTCCAAGTAGAATACACTGATCCAGCTGACGCAAGTGGTGATGTCAATACTGTTACCGACTCTGCTACATTTGACCTAAGAAACGGTGTATTGCAATCTGACAAATCTGTGTACATTATTGGATCCGATATGATCTTGACCCTCATTGAGCCAGACTTCGATTTGGACAATGATCAAGCCGAGACATTTGACTTGGACTTAATTGAATGGGACTCTGATGCCGCAACCGTCGCCATGGGTGACGCTGGTGGTTCAGCAGCCTCATTTGACCCAGAACCATTTAACTTTAGGGAAACAGGTGACAGCACTGGTATATTCCAGATTGTCATCGAAATTCCTGATACATTAGAAGGTGATAAACTAGAAAGAGGAGAAGAAATTGTCCTCGAGTACAGCGATTGGGGTCCATCCGGATCTGACTTCGTAGGTGATGAAGACGAAGATGTCAACTTGACAATCTTTACTTCAAACTTCGGAGCAACTGTAGAGCTTGACCAAAAAGTTTACACTTGGACTGATAAAGTATACATTACTATCGTAGCCCCAGATCACAACTTTGACAGTAATCTAGTTGACGAAATCGGAAACTCTGATGAAGACCCAATAAAGGTCTCAACCAGAGGTGACGATATTGACAGCTACAAACTAGTCGAAACTGGTACTGACACAGGCATCTTTACTGGTGAGGTAATTCTTACCGGATTTACACATGATGCTGATGGCGATACCTCAACTGGTGACTCCAATGGTAATGATGTAACAACCCAAGATTCCACTGGTAGTGGTCCAACAGATGGACTCTTAACAGCTGATGATGATGACGGCATTACTGTCTCCTTTGAATTCTCAGAGGATGAAACAATTGTCGGTTCAGCATTAATCAGATGGAACATTGGTGAGGTTCAGTGGCTTGAAGCAAGCTACCCAGCAAGCGGAACAGGTGTTGTAAGAGTAATTGATCCAGACATGAACTTAAACCCAGAAGCCGTCGACAATTTCAATGCCGACGTGTGGTCTGACTCAGATGCCGGAGGTATTGACCTTACTGTAACTGAGACTAATGAGGCAACCGGAATATTCGAAGGTACAGTGTTCTTCACTGTTACTGATGAATCCTCTGGTCACAGACTCAGAGTCGCAGAAGGTGACACAGTCACTGCAGAATATGAGGACAATACACTACCTAATCCATACACAACAGCAGATGAACTTGATATCTCTGCCACTTCACTAATCGGTACTGTTGTACCACCTCTCGAGAGAGCACCAGCTGCTAACTTGAGAACAGTTGACGCATTCGGTAACAGCTTAAGCACTGTTAGCGTTGATCAACAGGTGCAAATAACTGCCGACTTAGCAAATGGTCAGGATAGAGAGCAAGCATTTGCCTACTTGGTACAGATTCAGGATGGTAACGGTGTTACAGTCTCACTAGCATGGATTACAGGTTCACTATCTGCTGGTCAATCATTCAGCCCTGCTTTATCATGGATCCCAACTGAAGCTGGCACTTATACTGCCACTGCATTTGTCTGGGAATCTGTTGATAATCCAACGGCATTATCACCACCAGTCAGTACAACTATAACCGTACAGTAAGAAACTAGTTCACATTTTCCCTTTTTTTCTTTTTTTTGAATCAACACTTAACGATAGTTGTAGATAATTTCCAGAAGTAATATCTAGGAGATCATATTGAATTATTCTAAATTGAAATTAAAAATTTTATTCTTGTTTTTTATTTTACTGTTAATCATTCCAGTAGATGATGCCTTTTCAGAATTGGAATTACTTATCAACAATCAAGTCTTCTCTGAAGGACAACCTCTTTTTGTATATGGAAAAGGACAACCCAACGAAACTTTGATAATTAGATTATTTGCTCCAGATGAAACAATTGTAAAGTTTGATCAAATTATTACCACTAGTGATGGTTCTTTCAATCATGTATTATTAACATGGCCTGAATCCACTCCTAGTTTCCCATTTGGTACGTATACTATAGAAGCAATTAGTACTGAGCAAAATGGCATCTCTCAAAAAATTGATGTAAAATTTACATCAACTACAGATCTAATTACTATACCTGTTGAAAGACATCTCAGTACATCTGTCTTTGCTCCAGAAACTGCAGCAATTAATACCTCATTTAGAGTATTTGTGCAGACTACTAGTGATGGTCTCTTAATTGGCAATGATCCAAAAGATCTACTTCAAACAACTCACGTTCATTTGCCTTCTGGAAAAGTAGAGACACTATCAAATGCTTTTTCAACACTTCATCAGGGATTGTACTATGTAGATTATACTCCAAGAGAAGAAGGAACTTATGTTTTTCATGTAGTATCTTTTAGTCAAGGAACAATATCGCATGGTTCGGTTGCAACTAATGTTCTAAGTCAGGATCTGGGTGGAATCTCAAATCAAATAATAAAACTAAATTCAGTTTTAGAAGAAACCTCAAATGAATTAGACACATTAAAGTCAGAAATTGAAGGATTTGGCTCTACTTTAGAGAGTGCTAGCAGTAACATTGACACAAGTGTGACTACCGTATCTAATTCTGTAATAAACATTGAAGAGGCATCATCTCAACTAAACTCGCTGTTCTTTCCAATTGTCGCATCAATTGGAATAATTGTGGCACTACAAATTGCAATACTTGCTCGAAGAAGATAGATGTGAACTAAATATACTGAGTTGTTATTTGAGCAACACTTGAATATTTTCTCACAAAGATTGATAATACAAGAATAAAGAAATTAATCATATGCCTAAAGCGGCTATCTTTTTTATTGTACTTCTTCTTTCAGGATTTTCTGCAAATTCACATGCATTTACATCCGGTGATATTTATTCCGAAAATTCATTTCATAATGATTCTGATGATTTGTTTGATTCAGATATTTTAAAAATTGATTCAGATTTTTTTAAATCAAATAATTTTAAAAGATACATTGTTTTTGGAACAGACTCTGATAATTTAGATTTTTTAAAAAAAAATTCTATATATGGAGTTCAATCTAATGGGGGATTTTTTTATGTTGCAGTACTTCCAGAAAGCTCAATTTTAAATCTAGTTTCTCAAGGATACTATGTTATAGAAGATTTCAAGTTAGATTTTCATTCAGATATTTCTAATGTAACTGATGCCTCTAGAATTGGCGAAATCACAGGTTCTACATTGGCACAAACAAAATACAATGTTACTGGAAACGGTATTAAAATAGCAGTAGTTGATACAGGTGTAGATTTTTCAAATCTAGACATTCAACATTCTCTAGCTAGAGACAAAAACAATCATCCTATAATGCTTGATGCTGATGGACAAGGAATCATACTGACAAATTCTACTTTTTTTGCATTCATTGATGAGAATAATATTATACGAAATCATACAAAGCCAATTCCAGAAGGGATTTCCTCATCAGTATACAAAACAAAAGATGGTATTTTTCTAGATATATCTCAAGATGGAAAAGGAACACAAATTTCAATTTACAATTCATTTTTTCCACAGTTTGGAAACTCTCCAATATTTAATGGAACACTGGACACTGATATTAAAATTGGTAAAGACAGCAGAGATTATATCAAATCAAAAAGTGGAATTTATCATCTTGGTGTAATGTATCAAGGTGGTCTGGAAGGACCGTTAGCTAGAATTCAAGTTGTACCTGTGCTTGTAGTGGATTCTTATATTGCAGGAATATATGACACTGTAATTCCTGATCTGAGCACTTCTTGGGAAGATTATACTAGATTTGATTTAGAATCAGGCGAAAAGCCAAAATATGATTTTGATTTTACTGATGAAAAGCCAATAATTTTGGGAAGTGGAAATGAATTTCTAGTTTATGATTCCAATAATGACGGTAAAGCAGATTACAGTGCAGGAACAATAGGGGCTCAAGTACTGGACGTTTATGGCGTGATTCAAAACAAAACTGCAGATGTTGATAAAACACTAAATGCAATTAATGGAACTTTGTTGCCTGCATTTGATCCTAAAGGAGAATTTTTTGGAGTTATGACTGATTTTCTAGGACATGGAACCTCTAGCACTTCTTCTATTACATCACAAGGTGAGCAAACATACGATATTTACAATAATACAAAGAAATTCACAATTAAAGGAGTTGCACCAGGTGCAAAGATTGTTCCAGTAAAATCATTGTGGATAGGCGATACTGTTTATGCTTGGTTATGGTTATCTGGATTTGAAAATCAAGAACATAGTTGGACTTTTACCGGAATGCCAAAAGTTGATATCATTTCAAATAGTTGGGGTGTTTCAAATTTTCCATCATTTAGTGCTGCACCTGGAATGGATATTTTATCTATAATACTTGGCATACTTACCACTCCACATTCCCTTGATGATAATTATCCTGGTGTAACAATTGTTTCTAGTGCAGGTAATTCAGGACATGGTTATGGAACAATTGGTTTGCCTAATGCATCTCCGTTTGGAATTACAGTTGGAGCTACTACAAACAATGTCTTTGTAGGTTATGGTCCATTTAAAGATCAACCACGATTTGGCAATACCACTTTACACTTTAATGATGTAGTAGATTTTTCAAGCAGAGGTCCTGGAATTATTGGTGATCCAAAACCTGACTTGATGAGTATTGGTGCCCACGGTTTTACTCCATCAAATGTTCTTAAAACTACAAAGAACTCAAAAGAGGAATCCTTTTCATTATTTGGAGGAACTAGCATGGCAGCACCTCTAGTTTCTGGAAGTGCTGCAATACTAATGGAAGGACTACACAAGCAATCAAAAGAGTATGATCCTTTTACAATTAAAAATATTTTGATGTCAACTGCTAAAGATCTTCAAAATGATCCATTTACTCAAGGATCTGGATTAGTAGATGTAGATAAAGCATTAAGTTTTGTAAATGGTGAAGAAGGAATATTTCTAGTTTATAATAATGCTTCATACAATAATATCAAAAAAATTTTAAAGCCTGCACTAGAGTCCATAAATTCCACCTCTATAGGATTTGAGAAATTTGAGTTTCCAACAAAAATCATGCCCATGACAAGTTGGTTTGCAGGTCATTTACTTCCAGGAGAACACAGCAAAACAACTTTTACAATTGAAAATCCAACTAATGACACAATTCAAATATCTATAAAACCTACAACAATATCTCTAATCAAAAATACTCAGTTTGACGGAACTACAAAAGTACGTCAACAAGATTCAGTGCTTAACAAATCAGATACATTCATTCCAAATTATATCAAACTATCTGATATCCAAGAACACAAAGAATTAGGCGAATTTTTTGATAGTAATCCAATCCCCACTGAATCCTCCTTGATGATACTGAATCTAAATTTCCCATTTGATAATTTTATGAACAAAACAGATGTTCTTTATGCAAACGATATGAAAATTTCTTCATTATATCTTTATGATTGGATTGATAAAAACAACGACACCAATATAGCTAGTAATGAACTATCTATGATTAACAGAGCTGGATCATGGGGAACTGTTCAAGAACTAAGAATTACTGAACCCAATGAACAATTCAAAGGAACTCCACTAGTTGGTGTATATCCTGTTCCAACTAGACACTCTTACTATTTAGGTGACACAAAACAAAATTCAACTTCAATGGAATATACATTATCTGCAAGTTATTATCAAAAAGATAAATGGTCTGTTATCTGGCCCGAAGCTGAAACAATTACTGTACCAGCTGATGATACTGCCAAAGTGGATATTTCTCTAGTTGTACCAAATGATTTGCAGACTGGTAATTACCAAGGTTTCATAACATTTGAAGGCAAAACACATACTGTCAACGCGCCAGTTTCTTTTGTTGTAAAAAAAGAAATTGATCAAAAAGACTCGCTTGTTTTAATTCAAGGAAAACAAAGCGATGATACTATTTTTGGTAATGGCTATGTCAAAGGTGCGTTTGATATGGCAAATAGATACATGGCCGGTGATTGGCGACAGTATTATTTTGATATTAAAGACAATTCGATAAATTCTGCAGCAATAGAATTATCTTGGAAAACTGATGACACAAACTTGTCCGTATTTGTCATGGATCCTAAAGGAAGAATAGTTCAAACCAATATGCCATCCGGAGTGTTTGGTCATTTTCTTGGTTGGCCTTCACTTGATTGGTTAGGTAATTCTCTTTTTAGTCAAGGCGGTGGATTTTTCCCCGTCAAAAACAAAGATAACACTTCCACTATACTTTATGTCCCAATTAATCAAACAGGAACCTATACTCTTTTAGCTCATTCTACATTGTTTGGTGGAAACTCAACTACTGAGCCAATTGTACTTGCAGCTAAATTTTCTAACATTTCTTCAGAGATTCAATTAATACAAGCTCAATCAAATAAAACAGAAATCATATCCAATTCCATAGAGAATGTAACTGCATCTGAATTTTCTGATGAAACAATACGCAATGATTCTGAAATTATAATTAAAGATGATACAAATGATTCCTCTTTTAACATTGGGTTGATTGTTGGTATTGGAGTTGGAATTGCGATCGGAGTTGTTTTGTTTTTAATTCTTAGACAAAAACCCAAATAATTGAATAAGGTTTATAAGCAATTTGGCGAGTACGACAGCTTGAATGTCTGAGCAGACAAAAAAGTCTAGCGCGTTATCTAGAAGAGATTTTCTAAAATTAATGGGTGCTGCAGGCACTGGTCTGGCATTTGCTCCTTTTGTCCCATTTGGCAATTTCATGCCAAATCCTTCACAGGCTACTCTTGAAAAAGTCAAAGTCATTTTGCCTGATGGTACTCAAGCTAACGTCAAAACATTTCCTATTAATCATTCTGAAGTAATTACATATCCCAGTACTGGAGATCCTGCACTTGATGCAGAAGCATTTCGAAAGTGGCAATTCATTAGATTGCCACAAGAACTTGGCGGAGACAAACAAGATATTTCCTCTTTTAGAGCATACAGTATGGTGTGTCTTCATCTTTGGTGTTTATGGAAATATTGGCCTGAAGAAGGACGAAAGAGAGGGGAATGTCCATGTCATGGAAGCATGTATGATCCTACTACTGGAACAGCATTTGCTGGACCTGCATCATTGCAAGCTGCACCGTCTAACACATTAGCACAACTAAATTTTGAAGTTGATGCAGATGGCTTTTTATGGGTTTTACCGCCAACTTGGGGCGTGAATGATAATGGAGTAATAGGATATGGCCGTTTCGCTTCATAGACATACTGGCGCAGTTGCCTTTTTCTACTGGTTATGGGATGGACTAGACAGAACAATCTTTACTGCAATCAAATTTTCATTTCCTGCAAGATTTGTAAGTCCATTTGGATTTTTGGGAATGCTTACATTTGTTACATTTGTAATACTTGGAATTTCTGGTGCTTTGCTAATGTTTTACTATCAACCAATGCTGGATAGGGCATGGGACAGTGTCCAATTCATTAATGACGAAGTTCCATTTGGCTTTCACATCAGAAATATTCACTATCATGGTTCCAACGCAATGGTGCTTTTGGCAATTTTACACATGTACTATCAATATTTTAGTGGAAGGTACAAAATTAGAAATGAAATTTTATGGGCTACTGGAGTTATACTTGGAACAGTTACAATTCTAGAAGCATTTACTGGTTACGATGTTATCTTTAGTGAAAGAGCAGAACTTGCAATCAGTATCGCTGCATCACTTACCACTTCAATTCCTGTAGCTGGACCAACTATTCGTGATGCAATGTTTGGTAGCGGGTTTTCAGACTTTGTATTGAGATTCTATGCACAACATGTCTTTATCTTACCTCTAGTGATGCTTGGATTGATGGCGGTTCACTTTCCACGATTCTTGGTATTTGATGTACCTATGGTAATGGCAATTGGGGGAGCTATTCTGCTCACAGGAGGAGTATTCCCAATTGATATGGGATTCAAGTTTGAACCTACAGTGCCTCCTGGAATTACTGTCCCTGAATGGTATCTTACAGGATTATACGCATTTTTGAGGACACAATATGACAAGTTTGTTACAGGTGTACTTTGGCCTGGAATTTTCATAGCATCCTTTTTGCTAATTCCATTTATTGACAGATACAAGAAATTCTCATGGAAAGATCGTCCAATAATTACCGCATTTGGTATTACAGGGATAGCTCAAATTATGGTTACAACATACTGGGGATTCTACATTCCATCTGATACTACTATTCCTCTTGTAGAGCGTTTGGTAATTGATCCAGTGTTTCTATATACTGTGATGATATTGCTAGTCCCATTAGGATTTGGATTCTCATATATGATGATCAAGCTTGCAAAAGAATCTGAAAGAAAAGCCAAACTTGCCAAAGAAAAGGGTCCAAAGAAAGTGGCAACAATTAATCTCTCGCAAAAATGGATTAATTGGCTAATTGTTGCACTGTTGGCATTTCAGGTATTTCTAAACATTGCAGCTTATAATGCAGCCTTGACTGGAATGAAAAACATTTCATTATTCTTCATAGGTCTTATCTTGATAGTCTTTGCAGGATTCTTCCATGTTTACAGATATGGATTAAATCAAGCAAAGAATGCACCTCCACCACCACCGGTATCAATACCTGAAGACAAACCAAAGGAGTTGGCAGAATCACAAATTCCAAATACTGGTAAACTTGCAGAAAGCCAAACTTCAGATACCAAGAAAGAAACAAAAGAAATTGTATCACAAATTCCAGCTCCAAAAGTTCAAGCAGATTTAGGAGTTGGTGCTAACAAGATTTCAGATTTTGGTTCTTCAGATCTAAAAAAACCATAGTCCTTTAAAATTCTAAAAAAGCTTTATAAGAACTCTTGAGACCTAAAAAAATCGTTGAGTGCAACAACTAGTCATGCATATGGTATAGGAATTATAGCAATAATTATTGGTTCATCAGTAGGTGTTGTTTACTACACATCATTTTATCTTCCAGAATCCTTGGCAAAACCTTCCGTAGATGAACACATTTTACATCCAGTTAAGGAATCAATTATTGAAATGATTGAAGGCTCTGCTAGTTCTACCCAACAAGATAATTTTGTACCAAAATTAGTTAACATACAATTAGGAATTGATAATCTTGTAATTTGGAAAAATGTTGATACTACTGCACACACAGTTACCCCTGATCATAGAGCTGAGGACTCTTACAGTGGCGTCTTTGGCTCTCAAGGTGTCATAAAACCTGGATATGACTATGAATTTCTCTTCACAGAACCTACGATAATAGAATATCACTGCGAGCCACATCCTTGGATGAAGGGCAAATTAGAAATCACAAAACAAAGATTCTAGATAAAATATTTTGCAAAAATTATTTTACTTTCAATTTCTTTATGCTGCTCAATAATTGATGCTCGAAATTTTAT
>JAICOU010000110.1 GCA_025930495.1 Nitrososphaeraceae archaeon | reverse complement strand
ATTGGTTTTAGTTCTCATCTCCAGCTAATTTTGAATATGCTGCAATGAATTTAGCTGTTGTCTTACGTAAATTTTCATAAGGCAAACAAAGATTAAATATTTTTGTGTTTCCTTGAGGAAAACCTATTCCGACAACTGTTATCCCTTTCTTTCTTGCTTCCATCACAGCTTTCTCCATGTCTTTACTGTTCTCCAGAGTTCCTACTTGTTGACCATCGGTAACCAAAAAAATATATTTTTTATCGATAGTTTCTTTTGCTAATACTCTAGCACAGAGTTTTACTGCATCTCCAATAAATGACAGACCTGAAATTTCTATTCCTCCCACTCTAGACTTTATTGTTTGATCATATTTTTCGTGATGATCTTTTACTATTCCAAAATTATTGTTAAAAGTAAAAAATCCCCACTTGCCATTTTTAGAATTAACTTCATTTGCAGCTTCACCAAGTACCACCGCAAATTTTTTCATTTCATCAAATTTTAATTTCATACTACTACTAGTGTCTAATACTATGGCCCATGCTTCTTCTGTTCTTCTTTCATCATCTTGCTCAAAAATCTGAATGGTATTATTTTGAGATGCTACTGCCTGAATTGCAGCTTGCATTTGTAACAAACCCATCTCTTCAGGCTTGCCTTCGTCCACTACGTTTGGAATTAATTTTACTTCTCTGCTCATCTTTTTTAAAAACATCTGTGTAGCATTTTTTAATCTTAAATATTCTCCAATATTTTCAGGTGCAAATTCGATCTTATCAAAATTCAGATCCTCAGTAATGCTCTGGTATTTTTTGCGTATTTTTGCTCTATGTTTTAGCTGTTCAAACCATTTTTCAATAAAATTCTCTACATTCTTCTGAACTAATCCTTCCGGATTTATTATGATGTTTTGCTGCCAATTTGATACCTTCTTTGGAACAAAATCATGGTCCAGGTAGGGAATATTTTCTTCAATTATCATATTTTCATTGTTATATACTACCTCTGCAATCTCAATTAATTTACCCTCATTTTCCACATTTGAGTCAAGAATATCATATTTGATTTTTTGGATGTTTGAACTTTTATTGTTGAATTTTTCAGAAAATCTCTTTTTTACATATTCCTTATTTTTTACCTCTTTTCTTTGATTGATTATTTTGAAGGTTTCATCAATTTTATTAATTTCTTGAAAATACTCTGGAAATGATTTTTCTAAAAAGTCATTGACTCTTATGTCTTCTATGAATTCTATTACTTTGTATGCCTTTTTTTTATTTTTTCCTTTAATCCAACTTTTATAATTATCAAAATTAGTTATTCTTGCATGTCCTGCAGCATGACAAATTGTTGCAAAAAATAAATTCCAAATGGTTTCTCTTCCTGATTCATAATCTGAAAATATATTTCCCTCGTAGATGTTGTTTCCATTTATTTCTCTTGGCAAAGGAACATACACTGTCATCCTAGGCAAATACTCTATCTTTGGAAAATTAATATTTTCTAAAAAGAAGATATTGATATCAGTTGGTTTTTTTTCACATATGTCAAAAAAAATTTGATGAGCAACATCCTCTATTGTTTCTTTCATTTAATCATCCTTGACGATTACGTTGTGCAACTTCGCGTTCAATTTCCTTTTTGATTATTTGTCTTACTTCTTCTTGTACCTCTGGATCATCGCTAGTCATTGGAACAAGTGTTTCATTTCCACCTGACATAATATCTGCTCCATCTGAGCAAATCTTTGCCCAGTTTACCAAATCTCCTATGGATGGTCCATATGGAAGATCACCCATCTTGTATTCTTGTCTTAGCTTGGCACCTATTTTTACAATTATCTCTGCATCTTTTAGAGAAACTCCACCTCTCTCTGAAACCATCTCAAATTCTTTTTCATCGATGTTATCCCCAATACTCATATAGTCAAAGTTTAGCCAAACACTCATTCTTCTTCTCATAGCAGCGTTAATTGGTTTTGTACCTGCAAATTCTGATGATACCGGGTTCATGCTAATTATCATGTACGCATGTTTGTGTCTGTGGATAATTTCACTGTCTTTTTCTGTAAGTACCATGTGTCCTCTTTGGTCAAGTAACGGGTTTAATTTTGTTGCAACATCTTGCTTCATCATGTTTGCTTCATCAAGATACAGTATTCCGCCCTTTCTACACCAGCCTGTAATTAATCCATCAATCCAATTTTCTTTT
>JAICOU010000104.1 GCA_025930495.1 Nitrososphaeraceae archaeon | reverse complement strand
GAATTATCTCTGCAATTTCAGCTTTTATTTGAAATTTCTTAGAAACCTCATTTCCTTCTTTTGATGTCTTGACGTTGTTTAAATCAATCAATCTTCCCTGAGAATTAGAGATATATTTTGTTGATACTACTATGACGTCTCCTTCTTGTAGTCTTTCATCATTTTTGTCTAGTGTTTCTAATAACGCCTCAAACACATCAAATGCATCTTCTTTTCTTTCTGAAAATAAGGGTGATACGGTCAGAGACACAATATACTGTGATGTTTCTTTTCTTTTTTATTGTTGTGAAATAACACTCCTGCTACTTTTTTTGCAATTTTTATAAAAAGTATGCATACATTTCTATACTATTTTTATACTCAAATTCCGTATGTATACTACATTTTACTGTATAAATTCCGTATACATACCAGAACCAATACGTAGTGCCTACACTTTGCTTTTGTATAAGTTCAGATACTAAGACATAGTCTGCCTAAACCAAAAATTATCCTAGATGTTCCATTGGAGGATTTGAAGGATATTTTGTTAGATAAGGGATGGGATGTCAGTACAGTTACCGAAAAACTTGGGTCTACAAAGGAAGCAAGAGATGATGCAAATATTCTCAAATATTCTCAGGAAACCAATTCAGTTGTGGTTACAGTAGACAAACCATTTGTTTCAAGGCTGAGATCAGCAGGTGTTAAAGTAGTTGCCTTAGCGTTAGAAGACAAAGCTAGAATAATTAATGAAAAGCTAGAGTTTGTCCTAGCAGATATGGATGACAAAACCGATGATGAAGTTCTTGATGATTTTAGCAAAATTAAGAGCGGTGAAGCTTCAAGAATGGCTCAAAAGAGCTCAGGTTAACATAAAGTGCAGAGAAATCATGATGTTACAACAAGGTAATTTGTTATTTAAATCCATTTTTAGGATCTTTAGTGACATTTTTTAATTGTGGAGATTTTGTTTTGAATACAAAATGCAGTGTTGATAATTTTTACTAGTTCTACATATGTTTCTCTTGCTCAGGTGTTGGAAATGGTAAACGGTATTCTACCACTATTTGGTTCTTCATAACGACCAGTTGGGTTTCCTTTAAGCTTATAATATCCAACCAGATCATATTCACCGATTTGGTATTCCTTTAAACTTATAGCGCCGTTTATCATATCTTTGTCAAACATTACAAATCTCTCTTCCTTATCTACTTCACCATAGTCACGATAAAAAATTTTAATCGGAATTTCTCCCTTTTTTTTAAGATACGGCTTACTTATAGTTCCGTGTACTGTAATCACACCGTCCGAATTTCTAACATTTAATTTATCTGGAATTAGTTGAAATTTTTCAAACACCTTTAGTTTCTCTACATACTTCCAATACTCAGCTATAATTGTTTCCAAAATAGGCAGATCATTGCATTCTACTCCCTGTTTGTGAATATACTTGTAAAATTGAATCCAATCTGATGGCGCATCATCTAGGATCCGATTTATTTCGGTATTATTAATACGTCGTAATCCTTGTATGATTGCAGACCTGATAATTTCCATGACGGCATCCCCTGATGATTCTTGTTGATAACTCGTACGAGCTCCTTCGGTGGGACCCCAGTTTCTTATCAAATATTTCTGGTATTCTAAAAAATCAGTGTTCCTCAGTAAGTTCAGGATCGTTGATACCACAATTTTTGCTGATATCTCCCAAACTAAATCTGGGTTTTCCATATGTGCGAAATTTATCAAAAAGAAAAAAGTGAATTTTAAAGGCAATATCTGGTTTAACCATACTAATTATACGATATTGATATTACTAAGGTTATCGATAAATCTGCTTATTTTATTTCATACATAAAACTCAGATGAATCTGAGGAAAATATCTGTGATTGACTATTGAGAAATTCTTAACATCATAATCTGATTTTATTAGATAGATACGAAGTATCATAGGTATCATGAAAGATGAAGATGATAGTTTTCCTCCAGTCTCCTGTGCCAAGCCTGTCTGTACTTTTTTTTGCTTCTTGCCAAAAAATGAAAACCATTACAATTACCGCAATCACATCTGCAATAGTTCTATCTGGTATTGTCTGGAATAATCAACAGTGTATGATCAAGACTAAATACAAATTTTGTATAAAATAAACATGGCAAGTAGGCACAACTATTTCAAAGATTGCCCAAGAAACGAACCTGAGGCAATTGCAACACATTCAAGCGGAACTGCATTTTACAGGTGCAAAAACTGTAATTATTTTGGGACAATAGAGTCATTTACAAAGCCTTATCATACTTTTGAAACATTACCACGGCATTAATCATATCTGATAATCCTCAAGATGTGTTATTATTTTGTCATAATCTTCAAGCGTTTGTTTGACTAAGGTAGATTATTTGTATCAATGATTTCAGATTAGTAACAAATTAGTCCATAATATGGACATAACTGTGAGTCTGACTTAAT
>JAICOU010000073.1 GCA_025930495.1 Nitrososphaeraceae archaeon | reverse complement strand
GTACAACAAAATAACATTCATGTTTATTTTTCTGGCAATGAAGGATTTCATGTGTATGTATATGATTCACAATTTCAACAACTAGGCTCACGAGAAAGATCAGAGTTAACAGATTACATTATGTTTAATGGAGCAATCCCAGAAACTTTTGGTATGAAAAAATTCAAACCTAATCGTTCATCATTTCCAGATTTTGAAGAAAAAGGATGGAGAGGAAAATTTTCAAAAGAAGTATATGGTTCAAAATCAAAACGTTCAAAAATAATCTCAGAACTAATTGTCAATGGATATTCTTCTTTTCAAAAAACTCTAGAAGGTATCTCTGATAAGATTGGAGCTAAAATTGATCCTAATGTAACAATGGATATTCATAGAATATTTAGACTTCCAGGATCCCTAAACAGTAAAAGTGGTCTGACAAAAATTCTCTGCAATGATCTTCCAAAGTTTGATCCATACACAGAAGCCTCATTTCTTGATGATAATTTAGTAGAAGTAATGGCTAATTGCCCCATTGAATTTAAGCTAAAAAATAGAAAATTTGGTCCATACTTTAATGAAAAAGTGTCTATTCCTACATATGCTGCAGTGTACTTGATTTGCAAAAAATTGGCTACAACCTCTTAATTTTTTTGAATCAAATCTATCAACTAACAATACTAAATTTCAAAAACAATGCCAAATTCAGAATATTTGCTGGTAAGACATTAATTTACCGAGCCACAAGAAACATTGATTTTGTATAGCGCCTCCACTGACAAGCAAGCTCCACCTCCTGACGCGGGAAAATTTGTCAGATTAATCATAGTTGCCATAATTGCTGTTGCAATATTAGCAGTTGCTGGAAATCAGGCTGTAATTTTATCGATGAATTTTACCGAATTTGGGGAACAATTTAGCAAACCACTGTATTATTCACTGGTTTCAACTATAATACTTTCAGCAATTGCTCTGGTACGAGTAAACATCATTGGAAGGTCATCTATCTTTTGGTATGGGCTTCATACAGCTATTGGGTTTATTGGAAAAAATACCCAACAATCAATCTCAAATAGCATTCCAAGCTTTAAGGATTACAAGCTTAGCCCATTACAATTTATCATTTGGCAAATTACAAAGATTTTGCTCTTTGGGGCATTTTTTGTAAATATAATGTTTGGATTTGCAGCAGTATCTTTTATTGATGGAAATAATCTAGGTTTAGAAAACTTATCCAACATATTTTCTTTACCATTTGTAACACCAACTGATCCTAACTATGCAGTTGAACAAGTTGTTCCAATGATTCCAGCACTAGTAATTCTTTTACCTCCAGTTCTTGCAGCAATCGGACTTCGTTTAGTTTTGTATGTGGGTATTCATAAAATCATTAATGTCATTACATCATACCTTCAGGATTCTAAAAGTGGAAAACCAAGATATCTCAATTATGTTTCAAGTATAGAAACCGTAATAGGTGTAGGTGTACTCTGGCTAGGCTTTAATCAGTTTTTTACTGATCAAATTGATTACAATACAAGATATGTAGTTGGTGGCACACTTGTAATTGGATTTGCTCTTTTAGCTTTCTCAATTGCAGACAGAATAAGAGCACGTGTACTCACTCATATGTTTAAGAGAGATGTATACATCAGAATTCTAACAGTTCTTGCAATTGCAGTTATTGTTGGGGGATTGGTAACTGTCAATAACAGCATTGCAGATGCAAAAAAAATTGAATACTTGGGACCTTACACCGCTCAACAAATTAGTGTCAATCGTTACATCGGTCAACTAAATGATATCCAAGAAAATACTCATGAGGTACAATTGCAATCAGTATCACCAAATAATATAAAAAATTATATAAATAAAAACAGTGATGTGCTTGACGTAGTTAGAATATGGGATTGGGAAGCTGCATTTGCTAAACTAAAACCTGAAATTGGTTTGATACCGTATGTAGATTTTGAAGACAATGACATTCTTCGTTTTAACAACACGTTATACTGGACTGCATCAATGAAACCCGTACTACCTTCTTCTGTTAGTCTTGAAAATAGATGGTACAATGAGCATCTTGTGTACACTCACGTTCCAAATGGATTTCTCACACTTGAGGCTACAGATGGTCAAATTGTAGATAGTGGTAAATTCTTTAAACAACGAGAAATCTATTATGGTGAAGGAGGTCTCTTTGAGCAAACTTGGTCAGCATACCCCAACTCTAGAGGTTCTACTAGTGCAGAATTAGGAGGAGCATCTTATAACGGTCATGGAGGATTAGATGTATCCCCACCACTTAGCTGGACTTTTGAGCCAAACTTTGTACTTTCATTTCCTACAGAATCAGTACATGTAATGCGATACAAAGATGTTCATGACAGAATGAACACTCTGTATCCTTATTTTCTATATGATATATTTGGTAAAGAACTAGATTCTATTCCAGTAACTGATGGAGAAAATTCTTTCTGGTTGATTCCTTTGATAATTGGATTTGATACTCATGATGTACCATGGTCTTCTGGAAATCCATATCTCAGATTAGTAGGATTTGCTCTGGTTGATAGTTATGACGGTGATATTCAACTATTGAAAACAGGCGATGACTTCTTTACTGAAATGTTTGCTAGTCAATACTCTGATCAGCTCAAACCAATACCATCTTGGCTTGAAGAACAAATACGATACCCAGTTGAATTGTTTAACTGGAAAACAGAGATGTATAATATTTACCATATAAGAGATGTTGAAACATTCATTCAGGCAAATGAATTTTATGAGATTCCTCAAGGTTTAGAAGCTTACTATGTGGAAGCAAAGCCACCAGGTTTTAATCAAACAGAATTCATAGGTTTACTTTCATTGGAACTACGTGGTTCTCAAGGAAGAAATCTTGCAGGATACATGGTAGTTGAAAATGATCTCAAAAATCTAGGTGATATACAGTTCTATGAGGTTCCATTAGATTCTACTACCAAATTGATTGGTCCTACTGCAGTTAGAGAAGCATTAGATAAAGATCCAGAATTTGCTGAATTAAAGACACTTTTAAGAAATCCTAGAATTGGAGATAATATTTTATACAGAGTAGGCGAACATGATGTCTACTTTATTCCCGTATACACTGCAGGAGCTGGAGGAGTTGTTGCCCAACTTGGCACTATTGCAGCTGTAGGTGCAGCATTTACTGGAGAATATTATGTTGGTTTGGGAGATACTCAAGAAGAGGCATTTGAGGCATATCTCAAAAAGGTATCTGGTGTAGCTGGTTCCTCTACTTCAGTTAATGTTGACTATATTGAATTGGGAAGATCAGATAGAATCGATATTATAAAATCATCCTTTCAAGAAAATGGAATAGAAATTTTAGAACCAACATCAATACAAATTCCATTATCATTTAAAGAAGGTGAGATATTTTTCTTTACTGAAAATGATCGTGCTGACACAGAAGATTTCTTATCTAAATTCATAGATAATTTTGTAAAACCAAGAAGTGACAGAGTATTCATGTGGCAAGAAGACACTAATCTCAATATTGGAACAATAGTTGTAAAAGATAACATCCCTGAAATGCACTATGTATCAATTACAGTAGGCAATTAATTGCTACTAGTCATTGATAATGGTTCTGTGTATACAAAAAACTTGATTGATTTTTTACATAACAAAAATATCTCATTTGAAAAACAAACACCAGAGCTATTAGATCTAAAATTACTGGATAATTACAACTCATTTATTCTCTCTGGGAGAAGAAAAAATGAAAAAAAAACAAATGAGATCAATTCCAAAATAATTAATCATGCAATTCAAAACAATAAGAAATTATTGGGAATTTGTTATGGTGCAGAAATATTGGCTCTGACTTTGGGCGGAACAATTAGAAAACTTACATTATCTCAAAAAGGTATTGAAAAAATCAATATTCAAAGAGAAAATCCCCTTTTTACTGATAATTTACAAGTATTTGAGAGTCATGGATTTGAGATTTCCAAATTACCAGATATTTTACTTGTAATAGGTGAATCCAAAAACTGTAAATTTGAAATTATTCAATATGATAAAAAACTAATTTTTGGAACTCAATTTCATCCTGAAATGAGTAGTGACGGTCAAAACTTAATTCAAAAGTTTTGCTCTCTCTGATTGATTTTAATAACTCTCAAATTTTATTCAATCTCATGGATTCCTTGGATCATCAACTTTTACTTCCTTTAGTAGAAGAAGAAAATATCTGCTTGCCTCTGCCAATTAATGTAGTTTCAAAATATTGGAATGTTGATCTTCCAATGTCTGAGGCTATTGAAATTGCAAAACAATACACTAATTCTAATGGAAGTATCTTAATTGAAGGAATTGAATCTGCAGAAAGACATGGATTGACATGTAAAATTATTCATTCTTCCTTATCTGAATTAAAAAAAATAATAGACATTGGAATTCCGCCTATTGTAATTCTTCCAGGAATTCCTGAAATTACACAGCATGCTTCAGTAATATCTGGATATGATGATAATGAGAAAACTATTTTTCACTACATTCAGAAAGGAAATCAAGAAGGTGAGCAGCAAGAAGGAGCAATTCCTCAAGCAATTTTTGATAAAGAATGGTCTGAAGATGGAAGACTATTGATAATTTTAGCTCCATCAAATGTCTTGTCTTCTATAAAATTAGAGAATGATTCAAGTGAAAG
>JAICOU010000053.1 GCA_025930495.1 Nitrososphaeraceae archaeon | reverse complement strand
CCAATAGACACTCATGTTCACTATGGAGTTTATTCTCCAATTGATAAAGCTGCAAAAACTGAATCACATGCAGCAGCTATTGGTGGAATAACAACTATGATGAGAATGTTACGATTGAACAATTCATTTAAAAATTCACTGCCAGATCAACTAGACGCCGCATCAAAAAATCATTACATAGATTATACAATTCACGCATCTATTTTTACTCCTAAACAAATCAGCGAAATGCCTTACTGTATTGAAAAAGGAATCACTTCGTTTAAAATTTACATGAATCTTGGCGGTGATGTAGGACATGTATACATGGACATGTCTCCATACTCTTCACAATTATCTGAAGAAATAGTCGATGTAAATGATAAACTAGTAGAAGAGATTGTAAAAAATGCAGCATCACTTGGTTGTCCTGTACTAGTTCATGCAGAAGACTACGAGTCTTGTGCGTGCGGAATAAAGACTGCCAAAGAGAAAAAACGCGATGGTCTTCCTGCCTGGTCTGAAAGCAGATCTCCTGAATTTGAAGCAAAAGCAATCAAAACAGTTTGTAAATTTGGAAGAGATTACAACTGTACAATTTACTTTGTTCATATTGGTTCTCAAAAAGCATTGCAACAAATTGCAGAAGAGCGAAAACTTGGAACTAGGATTTTTGTCGAGACATGTCCTCACTATCTTACATTATCATATGAAAATCAGAAAGGATATCTTGCCAAGGTCATGCCGCCAATTAGAACTGCACAAGACAATGCTGCAGTATGGGATGCATTATCGCACAATCTCATTGATACCATAGGAACAGACCACGTTGCAAATCAGCTAAAGCTAAAACTTGGTGGCACTGATGTTTGGGGAGCATTAGCAGGATTTCCAGGAATTGGTACAGTGATACCAATTTTGTTAAGCGAGGGTGTAAACAAAAATAAAATATCACTTGAGCAATTTGTACGATTTACAAGCACTAACGCTGCTCAAATATTTGGAATGCATCCAAAAAAAGGTACACTTGCAAAAGATGCAGATGCTGATATTACCATGATAAATTTGAAAAAAGAAAATAAAGTATCATCTGAACTATTTGGCGGTTTTTCTGACTATATCGTATATGAAGGAATGTCACTAAAGGGCTGGCCTGTTAAAACAATTGTTCGAGGCCAACTAGTTGCTGAAGATTTTACAGTTGTTGGAAAACTAGGACATGGCAAATTAATTGAGCGTCCATATTCTTGAATGAAAAAGAGATCGGATCTTAAGACCAACAACGGTTAGTTGTTTGGTGAGAGTTCCAATCATGCTTGTTTTACCAAAATAGTATTTAGATCATACTGATAATTTCTACGCGAGTCTTTTAAGGAAAATTTCTCAAACTATTATGGGTTTCACAAAGTCATTCGCCTGCTGGGTTAACCATCGTCCAAGGCTTGGGTAGTTTGGCCCAAGTCTTTTTTCATTAATTTGGTACATGGATCATTGATCTGAACAAATGATTCATGAATCTTTTAAACTAATTTTCTAAATTATATCGAATTTACCTTTTTCTTTGGCTCTGTAAATTACGTCTGGTTTTCTGATAAATATACCAGACTCCATCACTCCCGTGATTTGTTTGATTTTTTGTGACAGCTCTTTTGGATTTTTGATTACTCCGAAATTACAATCCAAAATAATATTTCCATTTTCTGTAAAAAATGGATACCCTCTATCAAGTGAACGCAGTTCTATTTTTCCTCCTAATTTCTTGATTGCAGCTGTTACTGAATTTCTTGCAAGTGGATGAACTTCTACTGGAACTGATCTTGTAAAGTTTTTAACAAATTTTGACTTGTCTGCCATGACTATTACTTTTTTAGCCAAACTAAACAAAATATTTTCTCGCAACAAAGCTCCCCCTCCTCCTTTAATTACAAATCTTTGAGAATCAATTTGATCGGCCCCATCAAAAACAACATCTATGTGATCAACATGATCTGCTTCCACTAGTGGAATGCCTCCTTTCTGTGCAATTAATTTTATCTGCAATGAAGTTGGCACCCCTATGATATTGTACTTTTTTATTTTGATTAATGTTGACAGCGATTTTACAAGAACAGTAGCTGCTCTGCCACTACCTAATCCAACTACAAAACCATCTTTTACAAATTTTAATGCATCAGTTGACAATGCCTCTATGGCATCATCGTAAGACAATCACTCTACCTCTGCTTGCTCAATTTTGGAGAGAACTTTCATTATATCTCCTTTGATTTTATCTAGGTCATCTGTATCTTCATCAAAGTCATCATCTAGTATTGATTTCTTTGGTTCTGGAAGAGATTTATGCTCAGTTATCTTTGCAACTTCTTTATTGATATCTGGCTTTGTTTCTAATTTGATTTCTGGTTTTGCAATAACTGATTGTATGATTTCAATTTTGTCTTCAACTTTTGGCTGAACTACTTGTATGATCTCTTCTTTAGGATGGATCATCTCTCTTATTATTTCCACTTTTGGCTCAATTGGTTTTTCAAATATTTGGAACTTGGGTTCTTTATCTGAAAATCTTGTTAGCGTGGTTAATTCAAATGACTGTCTTGAGCTTGCTTGTGGAATCACTACAGAATCTAATTTTGTCTCTTTTGGTTTTTCAAAATTAAATATTTTTCTACTTGGTTTTGCTTCTGGTTTGATCTCTTCTTTTATTTCTGGAACTGGCACGTTTGCAATCTTTGATGATAACTCATACAGTCTGTCATCCAGTCTTGATAGTTTTTGATCCATTAGTGTGATCAATCCGTCTCCAATTGGACCCAAATCTGGATGATGACTTGCTTCTTCAAGTTTTTCTAATCTTGCTAGTACGATTCCTAGCTGGTGTTGATACTTTAACAATAATTTATCACGTTGAATCTTTGGGAAATCAGAATCTGTTTGGTATAATCTGGCAATAGTTTTTGTAAGAATATCTTTTTCTATTTTTAGAGAATTAATTTTACTTTTGATTTGTGAGCTGGCACCAAGACTTAGTAGTTGTGTTTTATTTCTGGGCATTTTTCTTGCAGCAGCTGCCGTAGCAACACCTGCTAATGAACTAATAATAATTGCAATCTCTTGCATCTATGTATACCATTTAATCCAGGAATACTTTCTGCGTTTAGCCTCTGGAAAACCGCAACTTGCACATTGGTGGTGACGTCTATGAAATGCATTATTGCCGCATCTTCTACATCTGATGTGTACTTTTTTCTTTGTAAAGCCACCCATTGAAGTTGTGCCTCTCGTCATCCCAAATCACCTAATTTGCTGCGGGTGGAGGAGATATCATAACAACATTGTCTCCTCTGACGACGATTGTTCCTAGGCTTTTTGAATTGCCATCAAGAGGAATTTCCTCTGATGAGTCAAGTAGCAGGTTCATGTGCTGGTCAAAACCGAGTAAACTACCTCTGATTGTTTTGCCACCTTTGAGCTTTATCAATACGATTTGATTGATACTCTCATCAAGTACTTTTACTGCCATATCAACGGACATTATTTCACTTATTGGCTTTGCTACCGAGGGATTATATTAAAATTTCATTGGTGTAACTTTGAACTATGCCCAGTGAGGCAAGTTTGACACTTTTTTGTGATATTTCTCATTATTTCATCTAAAATTATCTGTCCATCTCTTTTGGTAGCTTTTCTTGGATCACCCCAAATTCCATTTTTAGTGACTTGTGGAAATGATTTTGATGCCAATTGTCCTAATTTTTTGATTTGTTGCTGATTCATTCCACTAGTCACTAGTCCTTTTTTTGCCAATTTCATTTTGACATTTTTTGATATTGCAAGCATTAGCGAAGTCTCTGCAAATCCTGCATGATCAAACTCTCCATTCATAAAATGCCAGTATGAAAGTGAAAAGACTTGGAGTTTGTTTTTTGATAGTTTTCGTAATTTTACATCAATGTTTTGTAATGGCTTTAGATTCCCATGATGTCCATTAATGACAAAAACTGTTTTGATATTATTTGCAAAAAGTGATGTACACAAATCAGTAATGATATTACTAAGAGTTGATTCTTTGATACTCAAGTTAAAAAATGGTGCATGCTCAAATGATACTCCATATGTTATTGTAGGTAAGAGTAGAAAATTTTTCTTTTCGGATAATTTTCTTGCAATTTCAGTAACAATATCTGAATCAGTTGAGATTGGCAAGTGTGGACCATGTTGTTCTATTGAGCCTACAGGAATCACTGCAACTTGTTTTTTTCCTTTAATTGTTTTTCTTAGACTAGGATCAAATTGGGATTTAATTTCTGTCATCTGATTCACTTGGATTTAATGTGAACCTTTCTCCATCTGACTTCAAGCTTATTTTCTAGATGCATCTTTGTTGCTTTTAGCAACGTGTCTGCTTCTAGTTTTTGACCCTTGGATTTGATCTCTTCTAATGTATCATTTGGATCAACTTCAAAAGAATCCTGAAATATTATTGGTCCCTGATCCAGATTTTCCGTTACATAATGAGACGTTACACCAACTATTTTTGTTCCTCTTTCGTAAGCTTGTGCATATGCTAAAGCACCTGGAAACGCAGGTAACAGTGATGGATGAATATTGATTATCCTGTTTGGATATCTCCAAACAAAGTTTGGGCTAAGAATTTTCATGTATCTTGCCAATACAATCAAATCAATTTCTCGCTTTTTACAAACTTCCATTATCTTTTCCTCAGCTTTTTCTTGATTTGCATCACCAATTACAATAAATGGAATTTTTGCTTTCTTTGCCATTGGCTCTAATGTTTTTTCAGTTGCTATAATTACAGAGATGCAGCCTTTCAATGACTTCTTTTTTGCAGCATCAAGTATAGTTTCTAGACAGCGTGGTTCTTTTGTAACTAGTATTGCAATATTTTTTTCTGAATTTGTTTCATGATGTGTACTTACATCCATCTTTTCTTTTTTTGATAATATCTGAATTCCAGAATCAAACTTTTTTACATCTACTGATTTGGTAAAAGACGCTTCAAGATACATACCAAAAAGACCCTTGATTACATTTTGATTTACTTTTTCGATGTTACCACCATTTTCAAATACAAAATTAGTAAATGCCGCAACTATTCCTTCTCTGTCTTTTCCAACTACTGTAATTCCAATTACTGTCTTTTTCATAACTTTTCTTGATCACTATTTTCTCATTATTAATCATTGATAGAAATTTACAATATGCGGGAGGTGGGATTTGAACCCACGAACTCCTAAGAGATAGGGTCCTAAGCCCTACGCCTTTGACCAGGCTGGGCGACTCCCGCATCGGACTTGCCATTAAACACAAATTTATCTATTATTGAACTACATTGTGGCAAAATTTTTTGGAACTAATGGAATTCGCGGAGTCTTTTCTGAAGATTTCACCTTAGAATTTGTACATGATATGACATTAGCAATTGCAACATACTTTACAAAAGGACCGATACTAGTTGGATATGACGGAAGAGAATCAAGTGTAATAATTGCCAAAGTTGTATGCTCTGCACTAAATTATTCCGGACTAGATTGCAATAATGCAGGACTAGTGCCAACACCATGTCTTGAATATGCTGTAAAAAAACTTGGATATTCTGGTGGAATAATGATCACAGCATCACACAATCCATCACAGTACAATGGAATCAAGCCAGCTGCAAAAGACGGTGTAGAAATTTCACGCGAGGATGAATTAATAATTGAAGATATTTTTCTAAATAAAACTTGGATAAAAAATCCCTCAAAATGGGGAATCACAGGAAAAGAAGACAGGGCAATTCCTGTTTATATTGATGGAATAACTTCTCAAGTAAATTCACAGAAAATAAGATCAAAAAACCTCAAAGTTGTTTTAGATTTAGGAAATGGTGCACAGGCAGTAACTACACCTGTATTTTGCCAATCACTTGGAATCAAAACATTTTTGATTAATGAAAAAGTTGATGGTTTATTTCCAGGGAGAGGTTCAGAACCAACTCTGCAAAATCTATCTGATCTTTCAAAATCAGTTTTACAAAATAATGCAGATCTTGGAATTGCATTTGACGGTGATGGCGATCGAAGTATTTTCTGCGATGATAAAGGAGAAATACTTAGTGGTGACAAGTCTGCATTAGTACTTGCAAAATTTATCTTGCAAAAAAATCCCAACTCTCTAGTTGTTACTTGTCTGAATTCTGGCTCTAATATAGAACTGGTTGCAAATGAATTTAATTCTAAAGTGATACGCACCAAAGTAGGAAGCGTAGAGGTATCTCGAAAAATGGTACCTACAAATGCATTGATTGGTTTTGAAGAAAATGGCGGGTTCATGTATGGAAAACATAATCAGGTAAGAGATGGCTGTATGACTCTGGCTTTGATGCTGGAGTTATTGGCCACATCTGGAAAAAAACTATCAGAAGAAATCTCTAGTCTTCCCCCATCTTTTACTACAAAAGACAAAGTCACTTGTTCCCAAGAAGATTCTAAAAAACTAATCCAATCATTAAAACAAGAATTTCCAAATTCTGATACAACTGATGGAATCAAAATTATAACTAACTCTAAAAACTGGGTAATGATTAGACCAAGTGGGACAGAACCAATCATCAGAATATATGGCGAAGCTGAAAGTCAGCAAAAACTAGATGATTTAATGTCAAAATACATCCAAAAAGTCAAGTCTATCATTTCCGATAACACTTTTAAAACCAATCGCTAGCATGATTGGAATGGAGAATGATCCCTAAAGGGTGACATAGTATGGGTAAAGCTTATTATGTAAAATTTGAGACACCAGAAGAACTCGTAAATCCAATCTTGGAAGCCGTTAGAGTCGCATCTAGCAGTGGTAAAGTAAAGAAAGGAACCAACGAAGCTACAAAGGCCATTGAAAGAGGAACAAGTAAACTAATCATTATAGCTGAAGATGTTGAACCACCAGAGGTAGTTGCTCATCTTCCAATTCTATGTGAAGAACAGGGTGCAGCATATGCATTTGTTCCAAGCAAGCAAGAACTAGGAAAATCTTTGGGTATTGACATTACTTCTGCCGCTGCAGCAATTTTAGACGCTGGTGATGCACAACACATAGTTGATCAAGTTGTCTCAGCAATTGCTAAAATTAAAGGTGGTAAGACCAATAAATGAGCACTACAGTTGACGACGTAACTCAATCTGAAATTATTCAAATTGTTGGCAGAACTGGCATTGCTGGCGAAGTTATTCAAGTTAGAGTAAAAGTTCTTTCTGGTAAGGACAAAGGTAGAATTCTCACTAGAAACGTAAAAGGTTCTGTCAGAATTGGAGAAATTCTAATGCTACGAGAAACAGAAAGAGAAGCAAAGAAAATTCATTAGGTGAAAAATATGAGTCTCTTAGTAAAACCCTGCAGTTTTTGTGCAAGACCAGTTGCAAAAGGTTCCGGTACAATGCTTGCAAAAAATGACGGAACTGTTTTATGGTTTTGTTCTGCAAAATGCAAGAAAAATGCACTAGAGCTAAAACGTGATCCAAGAAAACTAAAGTGGACCAAGAAATACGTTAAAGGCGGAATTCAACACAAGAAATAGAATTGGCTGAACAAACTCTTTTCATTGTAAAACCAGATGCAGTAGCTAGAAAACTTACTGGTGAAGTTATTACAAGATTTGAGAAAAAGGGATTCAAACTTTTAAAATTAAAGATGTTTACATTTACACAAAAGCAAGCTGAAAATTTCTATGGAGTCCATAAAGACAAACCATTCTTTGGCGAATTAACATCATTTATCACATCAGGTCCAGTTGTTGCAGCAATAATTGAGGGAAACAATGCAATTGCAACTACACGAATCATGATTGGTGCAACAAAATCCTTTGAGGCAGCACCTGGCTCAATAAGAGGAGACTTTGGATTGGGATTTAGTGACAATATCATTCATGCATCTGATTCACAGGAAAGTTTTGATCACGAATCGAGGGTAGCGTTTGAGTGATTTGATTGCAAATTCGTCAACCTATAGTGGTAGTTTTAGGTCACGTAGACTCTGGTAAGACATCTCTCTTAGATAAAATTCGTGGCACTGGTGTTCAAGGCAGAGAAGCCGGAGGCATCACTCAGCATATCGGTGCAAGTTTTCTTCCAACTGAAACAATCAAAGAGACATGTGGCCCATTATACAAAAAATTACAAGAATCAGAAAACCAAGTTCCTGGAATTTTGGTAATTGACACACCAGGACACGAGGTCTTTACAAATCTTAGAGCAAGAGGCGGTTCTGCTGCTGATATTGCCATATTGGTAGTTGAT
>JAICOU010000093.1 GCA_025930495.1 Nitrososphaeraceae archaeon | reverse complement strand
CAAGGAATGACTTGGGATGATATGGGTCAGATGTATCTGGCTGAACTTGGACCTGAAAAAAACGATGAGATTAACCTCATTAAACCAGGAAAAAACTATGGTTGGCCTGAGCAGCAATGTTCGGGGGATGAAAAATTTGAAAACGCAATAATGTGTTATGATCCAAGTATTGAACCTGGTGGAATACTCTTCTACTCTGGTGATAAAATAAGCTTGGAGGCTGATTTTGTTATGGCTTCACTTAGAGCCACTAATCTATACCAACTAGATTTTGCTGACGGTCTAAACTCTCAGAAAACCATTCTAAGCGGTGCTGGACGTATACGAGATGTCGTGCAAAGCCCAGATGGAGGTCTTTATGTAATTACTTCAAATACTGATGGAAAAGGTTTTCCAGACAGCATGGATGATAAACTATTGAGGATATTAAAATGAGTGATTCATCAATTTCAAAATTTTTTGAAAAAACTAGAAAAGAGCGATTAGATATTGTTGGTAATTTTGCAAATTTATCTGCCAAAGAATTAGAAATTTTACAAAGCAATGATGGCGGTATATCTTTTGAAAAAGCTGATAAAATGGTAGAAAATGCAATTGGCACTTTCTCATTACCTTTAGGGGTAGCAACTAGTTTTAAGATTAATGGAAAGGACTACCTTATTCCAATGGTCATTGAAGAGCCATCAGTAATTGCTGCAGCATCAAAAGGCGCAAAAATTGCAAGAATCAGAGGAGGATTCAAAGCAACAGCTGATGAGTCTTTTAGTATTGGACAGATTCAAGTGTTAGATGCTGATATCAATTCAGCAGTAAAAAAAATACAAGAGTCTTCCAAAGAAATCATCAATCTTGCAAATTCAAAAAGCACCACACTATCTAAAATGAACAAAGGCGCAAAAGAAGTATCTTGTAAGGAAGTTGATACTTCTTTGGGAAAAATGCTGATTGTTGAATTATTAATCGATGTTGGTGATGCAATGGGGGCAAATATTACAAATACAATGTGCGAAGCTGTTTCACCGTTACTAGAAAAAATTACTGGAGGAAGAACATTACTTCGTATTTTATCAAATTACGCTACACGAAGAATTGCAAAGGCAACAGCAGTTTTTGATAAAAAAGAAATTGGAGAAAACGTGGTTGATGATATTATTTTGGCATATCAGTTTGCAGACAATGATGTTTACAGAGCAGTCACTCATAACAAAGGAATTATGAATGGCATCATAGCTGTTGCCAATGCAACGGGTCAGGATAGTCGGGCAATTGAAGCAGCTGCAAATGCATATGCTGCAAGATCTGGTCAATACCGCTCTCTTAGCAAATGGACCAAAGACAATGAGGGAAATCTTGTTGGATCTTTGGAATTGCCTTTATCTGTTGGAATTATTGGAGGGATTGCAAATGTTCATCCCATTGCTAAAGTCTGTATGAAAATTCTCAGAGTTTCTTCTGCTCAAGAACTTGCATGTGTAATGACTGCAACGGGTCTTGCTCAAAATTATAGTGCAATTCAAGCATTATCTACTGAAGGAATTCAAAAAGGACACATGAGACTACATGCAAAAAACTTAGCTACAGCAGCAGGAGCGAAACCTGATCAAGTAGATAAAATTGTACAGAAAATGATTGATGAAAAGGAAATCTCACTTGATAAAGCTAAAGAAATATTGCTTAATTTAGATTAACTATAATTCTTTTAGTGTTTTCAAAAATTTTTCGTCTTTCCAAATTTTTTGTTCTGGATAACAATTCAACATTTTACCATTTGGAATATCATAAAATTCCCAATTGTCGCATTTTTTATCGAATTCATATGGTCTAGTATTGTCAAATTCCCAATCAAAACCATTGTCAATTTCTAATTCTGGATATCCATGTCCTCTGATCAATGATATTGTATTGTATTCATAATTTGTTGATATTTCTGCATAGAGTGCATTAGGATATAGATAGATCACATTAGGATGGGATGTAATTACATCAAACATATTTTTTGTAACATATTCGTTATGTAAAACAATTATTTTTTCATATTTTGATAAAATATTCGGATTTTTATCCAACTCTATATCTGTAATTGAATCATAACCTAATAATTCTAAAATTTTAACTGCATTTGCACTAGATTGCTCACCCAACTCATCAATTGATACAATTTTTGTTGTCAAACAAGTATTACAGTTTCCATTGTAAAAATCATAAAATCCATTTTTTGAATATGCACTTGCAGTAAAAAGCGGTATGATGAAAAGTGGTTTATTTTTTTTATCATAAACTCCAATTTCAGAATAAACATCTGCTAAATCTGGTTTTAATTGAAAAGTAGCTTTCATCGGTATCTGTTTTCCATCTATAACGGCTATGTCTTTTGGATCTACAAAAATATCAAATAATTTTCCACTTCCCCATTTTATTAATTCTGTATTTTTTAAATTCTCAACATCTTTTGGGCTTTCTATGTCTTGAGTTGGATTCAAATATGCAAGATAAACGATTATCGCAACAGCTAATGATATTGCTGAACCTAGAATAATTTTTTTAAATAATTTCATTGTGCTATAATTTTAAAAATAAATGAAGTTATTATATACTAAGTTTAGAGACATATAAGAAGAAATGTCTCAAGTTCGCTTTGCAATTCCGAAAGGCAGTCTTGAAGAGGCAACCTTCAAAATTCTCGAGAGATCTTGGACCAAAGTTAACAGAGAAAGCAGAACATATCGAGTATACCTTGATGATCCAAATATTATTGTAAAAATGCTCAGACCCCAAGAAATCCCAACATTAGTAGCTGAAGGTCTGTATGATGTTGGTATAACTGGAAAGGACTGGGTTGGTGAAACTAAAGCAGACGTTGAAGCAATATTAGATTTAGAGTATGGAAAAATTCGACTAGTTGTTGCATTTCCTGACAAAT
>JAICOU010000018.1 GCA_025930495.1 Nitrososphaeraceae archaeon | reverse complement strand
CCAAAGATTTTTTCTATCATAGCAATTCCATTACAAGAATCACATTTCGAGGTTTCAGTAAAGAGAACATCTCCAACTTGGAATTTTCTTTTTCTTTCCAAATTACATTTATTGCATTTTTCTACAGTATATGCAAGAATAGTTTTTTCTTTTGTGAACATTATTGCGGTACCCCCATAGTATTTCCTACACCAATTAACAAAACAGACTGGCCAGGTTTTGTATTATCATGAATCATCTCATAAATTTGCAAGCGTACACTATCTGCCTTGTCAGCAATTTCTTTAGTCATCAAAGTGATTGCTTCTTTTACAGATTGTTTTATCACAATTGCAAAAATAGGAATATTATTTTTTGTTGCAATATCCTCTATCTGAAATCGTTCAGTTCCAATTCCCCCTATTGCGGCACCAAATCCTTGTGCAATAATTGCAGATTCTTCCCCCTCCATCTTTAATGCAGCATCAACCATGATTATAACATCAGGTTTGTTTTTAGAAACAATTGATTCTACTGCATCTCCAGGTCTACCAACAGTAGAGCCAGGACCTTCAGCTTTTAATAAAAATAATTTTCGTCCATCATATTGAATTTCACTAAGAACAGTTTGAAAAGCAATGGATTCCTTTTTAGTATCAAGCATCATTTTGCCTACAACCATAGGTCCTATTCCATCACCTATAGGCTGACCCATTTTAAAAGCAGGAATAGCTTTGTGCATAGCTTCTGCTTCTTCTAATATAAAAGGCAAAATCATTTGAAGTGGTAAAATTAATGGGTAGTTGTTCTGTTTTTTTGCAGTCAAATAGAGATGATTAATTACTTTGTAAATCATTTGCAACGAAGTGGCAATTTCAAGCAGGGTTTGAATTTTGGTTAATTCTAAATCACTTGTTTGCGGAGATAATGATTTTACATGTTCTCTAGAATAATCTTCTCGCGCCCTTACGATATGTCTGACTTTGGAAACTATTCCGTTTGGGTCCATGTCAACCGGCATTATAGTAAAATAATCTAAAAAGCGATCAATTTTTTTAGTCGGATCATCTTTAGGATTCATATTTTTTTTAATATAATCAATTAGTTCAGTTCGGGATTGAGTTTTGTAGTTGTCTAGTTTTTTGATTCCTTTTTTGATTTCTCCAGATGTAATTGATAATTGGATTCTCTGTCCATAAAAGACAAAAATAATAATTGGAACAATCCAGATTAACATCATGATTGGATTAGTTTCATCATTTAATCCAAACAATTGATCAAAATCGATATTTGTAAAATCCAATAAAATCAAAGTCAATGGAATCCAAATTAAATCATTCGTATAATCAAAAAGAATAATGAAAAATTCAACCTAAAGTAGAAATTGTAAAAATAGTCTACTTGAGGGTAAAAAAATGGCGAGTGCTTTTATTATAGGGAGGGTAGAAAAAACCTGAATATGCCACAAACAAAGCCTATTGTAAGCGTGGAAAATGTTGTAGCATCTGCCTCAGTTGACCAGAAAATGGATCTAAATGAAATTACAAGGACATTTCCAGATGTAGAATATCATCCTGACCAATTTCCAGGACTGGTCTTTAGACTAAAGAGCCCAAAAACAGCAACTTTGATTTTTACCTCAGGAAAAATGGTATGCACCGGATCAAAATCTGAAGAAATGGCAAGAAAGGCAGTAAAAACAGTAGTACAAAAACTTCGAAAAGGTGGAATTAAAGTAAAAAAAGATGCAACAGTTGAAATTCAAAATATAGTAGCATCAATTAACCTTGGTGGTAAAATTCATCTTGAACAAGCCGCAAGAACTTTACCAAGAAGCATGTATGAGCCAGAGCAATTTCCAGGATTAATTCATAGAATGCTAGATCCAAAAACAGTAATTTTGTTATTTTCTTCTGGAAAACTTGTATGCACTGGTGCTAAAAAAGAACCAGATGTATACAGATCAGTAAACAACTTGCATGCACTATTAGAAGAAAAAAATCTAATGATCTACGATTAATCGTAGATTGAATTTATTTTCGGATTACTTTATTGGACTTCCTAATGGAACATCTCCATTTACAGTTAACCAAAATGGTTTATCATCAACATCAGCTGCCAAAAGCATTGCGTTTGATTCAACACCTGCCATTGTTTTTGGCTCTAGATTTGCAATAACAATTACAGTTTTTCCAATAATGTCTTGTGGTTTGTAATATTGTGCACCACCAATTATCACGTTTCTTGTTTCATTACCAAGATCAATAATTCCTTTTATAATTCTGGTTTTGCCTGGGATTGGTTCAGTTGAAATAATTTTTGCCACACGGATATCTAATTTTGCAAAATCATCATAACTAACATAAGACATAAGAATTCCTAAATTACCTTGTTAAAATGAATTTCGAAATTTCATATTAGAACTTTTTTATCAATACCGCTTGTCTCAATTTCATATTTTAGAGCCGCCGGAAGTTCAATGTATTTTTTATTAACCAAGATAATTATTTGATCATCAGGCACATTTACCATTTTTAGTAACTTGCCACGTTGATGAGCATAAGCGTTTTTCCAAAACTCTGCTCCATCAAAGGTTCCAATTTTTGGCATATATCGTGAAGGTTTCATTTTTTTAAGGGTAATTGACTGTGACGGAAGTTTGGCAATTGCCGTTAGAACTGGAGTTACTGTTCTGGATTTTAGGCATGTTGCCCATCACAGTCTCTTTCTGTACATATAGGAATCTAATATATTTAATGCGAAATTAACGAGTAAAGGAATCATGGCAGAAATCATAGTTTCAGTTGAAATTGGCGCTCAAATAGACAAAGTTTGGGACATAATATCAGATATAGATAACGAACCAAAATTTTGGAAAGGAACCAAAGAGATTAGAAACATATCAAAAAATCAAAACCTAGTCAACAGGGAGATAACCATTGCATTTAGAGACCAAAAATGCATGCAAGAAGTAAGATTATACCCAAAAAAAAAGATCGAGGTAGTATTTACAAAAGGAATCATAGACGGAACTAAAATTATCACTCTAACTGCCAAAGATGAAAAAACTGTACTAAGTGTAAAATGGGACATCAAACTTACAGGTATGATGGGGATGTTTACAGGGATGATAAAAAAGCACATCGAAAGTGGAACAGTGCAAGCACTGCAAAAGATCAAAGAAGAGACAGAGAGATAATCTATGGAATTAATTTCAGATATTTTTAATTATTCACTAAGTGCAATTTTAATTGGGATATCCATTACATGGATATTTCTAATTAAATCTATGATTGATTCTGTTAGATTTACTCCATATCTAGATAAATTTGAAAAAAAGGAACACACAAACCCCAAGGTTTCAGTAATTCTTCCTGCAAGAAATGAAGAAGAATTTATTGGAAAATGTTTAGATTCGTTAATTGAGCAGGACTATACAAATTATGAAATTATTGTAGTTGATGATTCATCAGATGATGCAACAGGTAAGATCATTTCAGAGTATGCAAAGAAAAATTCTAAAATAATCCCAGTTAGTGCACAAATAAAACCAGATGGATGGATGGGGAAAAACTGGGCATGTATGGAAGGATACAAAAAGACAACAGGCGAACTATTATTATTTACAGATGCAGACACTAAACATTCACAAAATGTAATTTCACTTGCAGTATCGCATTTACTTTCTTTTAATTTAGATGCATTATCAGCAATTCCAAAAATGCGTACAATGGATTTTTGGACAAGAATCACACTTCCAATGATTTCAACATTTTTGCATACAAGATTTTCAGCTGTTCGAGTAAATGACCCTTCAAAGAAGACAGCATATTTTTTTGGTAGTTTTTTCATAATTAAACAAAAAACCTACAAAGAAGTAGGAATGCATGAAGGCGTAAAACATGAAATTATTGAAGACGGGGCACTAGGAAAAAAAGTAAAAGAATTAGGACATAAAATGAAGATGACCAGAGGAGATCATCTAATAGAAGCAGTGTGGGCACGAGACAAAAGTACACTTTGGAATGCCCTCAAAAGACTGATGATTCCATTATATCTTCAAAATGGAAAGATTGCAATTGGTATTTTCTTTGCAGTGTTATTCTTACTTTTTATGCCATTTCCAATTTTAGCATATTCTACTTTAGGAATATTTGAAACAACATCGTTTTTGATTCTATTTGCAGCATCATTTGTTGCGTCAATTATGATTTACATAGGAGCGATAATTGAAGTCAAGAAACTATTGCAATTGAGATTAATTGATGCGTTATTTGCTCCCTTAGGGAGCTTGATAGTAGTACTAGGATTTTTGGGGGGATTATTTCAGGCAAAAAACAGTACGGTGTCTTGGAGAGGAAGAAAATATTCCATGAAAGACCATGTTCAGAATTCGATAAGTGTATAGCAATACTTTTAGATAGAAAATATGGTAACGATTTCGCATGGATAAATCAGGAATGTTGGTAGGAGGAACAATAGGAGCTATAATTATTGCAATTATTTTTGCAGTAATTTTGATAACGCCTACTACAATGAAATCTGAAATTATTGCAAGTGACAAACCCATTCCAAATGCAATAGGAGAAACAACTTCGGCATACTCAAAGAATCTTTCATTAATTGAAATATTTGAAAAATCAGAACCAGGAGTAGTCAGAGTTAATGTTCAAAGAACAGATCAAGCAAATGGAACTAGTGGAGTTGGCTCTGGTTTTGTTTTTGATAAAAAAGGACACATCATTACAAATTCTCATGTTGTAAAGGATGTAAAAAAAGTAGTCGTTACATTTCTTGATGGTCGTTCATATAATGCAGAAATAATTGGTTTTGATGAATTTACAGATATTGGAGTTGTCA
The DNA here is from genome assembly GCA_025930495.1 of Nitrososphaeraceae archaeon. GTDB lineage: Archaea > Thermoproteota > Nitrososphaeria > Nitrososphaerales > Nitrosopumilaceae > Nitrosarchaeum. The sequence continues at coordinate 15,286 of JAICOU010000018.1, read as the reverse complement.
AAGTTAATGCGGATTTAACATTGTTACAACCACTAGCATTAGGGGATTCATCTAATCTCAAAGTAGGAGAGCCGATTGCAGCAATTGGAAATCCATTTGGATTATCAGGTTCTATGACATCAGGGATTGTCAGTCAATTAGGCAGGTTATTACCTTCAGGTGCAGGGTATTCCATTCCAGATGTAATTCAAACAGATGCTGCAATAAATCCAGGAAATTCTGGAGGACCGTTGCTGAATATGCGAGGAGAAATTGTCGGAATAAACACTGCAATACAGTCCACTACAGGTGAATTTACAGGAGTTGGATTTGCAGTTCCATCCCAAACAATAGCCAAAATTGTTCCAAGTCTAATAGAAAATGGAAAATACCATCACCCATGGATTGGAATTTCTGGTAGAGATATTGATCCTGATCTAGCCAAAGTTTTGAATCTAAAGGATGCAGTAGGATTTCTTGTAATCACAGTAGTAGAAAATAGTCCTGCAGCAAAAGCAGGTATGCATGGATCTGATGAGACAGTTCAGGTTGAAGGAGTAAATTATCCAATTGGAGGAGACATCATACTATCAGTAGATGGTAAACAAGTAAGAAAAATAGATGATATTTTGATTCATCTGCAAAGGGCAAAATCTGTTGGAGATGAAATGAATTTAGAGATTCTAAGAGATGGTAGAACAACTAACATCACAATTGTATTAGAAGAAAGACCAAATGGAAATTAAAACAATACAAGCATAAATACTTCTAGACAAGCAACACAACTATTGAACAAACTTGTGTTAAACTCTGAGAGTTTAAACAATGTTTTAGAAAACAAGATAATTTCCAGAGACGAAATAATACAAATCTATGAAGATTCGAAAAATAATCCTAATGAGTTATTTTCAACAGCTCAAAAGTTGAGAAAAAAATTCAAAGAAAATTCAGTTACATTTTCAAAAAAAGCATTTTTCAACATTGTAAATTTATGTAAGGACACATGTTCGTACTGTACTTACAAGGCAGAACCTGGTGAGGAAAAAACATCTTTGATGTCAAAACAAGAAATAAAACAATTATTGAATATTGCAAAAAAATACAGATGTGTAGAAGCTTTGTTTGTAACAGGTGAACAACCTGAGCAAAGATATCAAGAGGCAAGAGATTGGCTAAAAACAAACGGATTCAAATCAACTGCCGAATATTTGATCCATGCATCAGAATTAGCAATAGAAAGGGGATTGTTTCCACATACTAATGCAGGAAACTTGGATAAAGAAGATCTAAAAGAATTACAAAAAAGCAATGTATCAATGGGAATAATGTTAGAAAATATCAGTGAAAGACTCACAAAAAAAGGAATGCCACATTATCTAGCAACAAGTAAGAAACCAAAAGCACGACTAGAAGTACTGGAAAATACAGGAAAGCTGAGAATTCCAATGACAACCGGGATACTTGTAGGAATTGGAGAAACGCCAATGGAAATCATAGATTCAATTTTGGCAATAAGAAAACTACATGAAAAATATGGAAACATACAAGAAGTGATCGTGCAAAATTTTCAACCAAAACAAGATACTCTTATGAAGAATTTTCCTTCAGCCAATGAAAATTATTTCAAAATAGTTGTTGCATTAACAAGAATAATCATGCCAAAAATGAACATACAGATTCCCCCAAATTTATCTCCAAATTCATATCATAGTTTTTTATCTGTTGGAATTAATGATTGGGGCGGAGTTTCGCCACTTACACCAGATTATGTGAATCCAGAGTTTTCTTGGCCAGAGATTAAAAAAATAGAACAAGACTCAAAGAATGCAGGGTTTGAACTAAAGTGCAGGTTTCCTGTTTATCCAGAATTTTTTTCGTTTATTGGCAAAGAGTTAAGAAATAAGATGAAAGAGATCGAAGATGAAGAAGGATTGGTAAAACAGGAGTATTGGAAATGAGCATCAACATAGAATCACTACTTAAAAATTCAGACTCTATTGTTTCTGAGATTTTAAACAAGGCATTATCAGATAAAGAGATATCAGCACAAGAGGGATTAAGACTATACAGTACAACAGGAATAGATTTTCATTTAGTAGGATTGGTTGCAGATGAAATTAGGAAAAAAAGAGTTGGCGATACTGTCACTTATGTAGTAAATAGAAACATCAATTTTACCAATGTATGCGTCAAACAGTGTGGTTTTTGCGCATTTAGTAGAGATTTTAGAGAGGAAGAGGGATATTTTCTTCCAACAGACGAGATTGTAAGACGTGCAAAAGAAGCACACCAGTTAGGTGCAACTGAGGTATGCATTCAAGCTGGGCTCCCACCAGATATGGATGGAGATTTGTATGAAAATATTTGTAGAGAAATTAAAAAAGAAATTCCAAATATTCACATACATGGATTTTCACCAGAAGAGGTACTCTATGGAGCAACAAGATCAAAGACAACAATTAGAGAATATCTCAAAAGACTCAAAGAATCAGGTGTAAACACTCTACCAGGAACAGCAGCAGAGATCCTAGATCAAAAACTAAGAGATAAAATTTCTCCAGGAAGAATAAGTGTGAAAGATTGGATAGAAGTAATCAAAACAGCTCACAGTCTTGGAATCAACACAACCTCAACTATGATGTTTGGACATATAGAAACACCTGAAGATAGAGTAAATCATATTGCAAAAATCAGAGAAATTCAAAAAGAGACTAAAGGGTTTACAGAATTTGTTCCACTCAATTTTATCCATAGTGAAGCCCCGATGTACAAACACCAATTGCATGATGGAATAAGACAGGGAGGCAGTGGTAATGATGTATTGCTAACACATGCAATTGCAAGAATCATGCTAAATAATTACATAGACAATATTCAAATGTCTTGGGTAAAGGAAGGACAAAAAATGTCACAGTTATTGTTAATGTGGGGAGCAAATGATTTTGGAGGAACACTAATCAATGAAAGTATTTCAACATCTGCAGGTTCCAATCATGGTCAATTGATAAGACCAAAAGAGATAAGAAGACTAGTAAGAGAAATTGGAAGAATACCCGCAGAAAGAAACACCAATTATAAAATATTGAGAAAATTTGATAGTAATGATGAACCAGATGATGAATTAGATAAAATTTCAGACCCATCAAAATTTGGCTCATATGCAGAATTAATCAAGATTAACAAATTCAAATACAAAAATCCAAGAAAAGAATAATTATCTGCATTAGATAATATGCAGACCATTCAAAAAAGAACTAGTAAAATGAGAGGATAAAATAGAAAATACTAGAACAATAGGCACAAAATAAGGTGTAAAAAACCATCCAGACGGATCAACAAAGCTTCAGGTTAACATTAATAAGGTAATATACCGTACCATACGGTATGATGCGAGCAAGATTAACATACATACCTGTAGAAGTAGCAGACCAATTCGAAGATTTTATTATAAAACGAGATGTCCAAATACTAGATGCAGTAAAAGCAAGAACGCGTGATTACAGTACATTATCTCTTCTAAAATTACTGTATCAGCTTAGAGGAAATCCAATGACATTTTCTGATCTGTATTCAAAATCAAAAATAAGAATGAAAAAATCATTTCTAAATTATTTACATCTTTGTGTAAATTATAACTTTGTGCAAAAAGAAGCAAGTGGATCAAATATGATCTATTCCATAACAGACAAAGGAAGAACCATGTTGAATTTGTTTATTCATAAAAGTAATTAGACAGAACAAATCGATGTAAAGAATGCAAGAAGCATTTCCAGAAGCAGAAGTATTTGAAATTAAAAAAATAGAGTTTAACAGTCCAATAATATTTGCAGGATTTGTAGGTGCAGGTCTTGTAGGACCACTTGCAATTAGTCACATCATTGAAGAATTAAAAATGGAGGAGATAGGATTAATGAGATCAAAATATCTTCCACCATCAACTGTTTTTATGAAAGGCAGATTACGTCATCCTTTCAGATTTTATGCAAACAAAGAAGGCACAATATGTGCAATAATTTGTGAAATAACATTAAGAATGGAAGGATTGTATTCACTTGTTTCAGCCATTTTAGATTGGGCAGATAAAAAAGGGTCAAAAGAAATTGTAATTTTAGATGGAATAGCAAGTGAAGAACATGATAATAAAGCATATTGTGCAGCAGGAGAAGATTTGATAAGAACAATGGCAGATAAAGACATCAGTATGATTTCACAGGGATTCATTACTGGAATTCCAGGAGGAATTTTAAATGAATGTATTGTAAGAAAAATTCAGGGGATATCTCTACTTGCAAAAGCAAATAAAACATCGCCAGATCCGGCAGCAGCATCGACGTTAATAGAGGCACTAAATAGATTCTACGATATGAAAATAGACACATCAGATTTAGAAAAAGAAAAAGAACGAATCAATTCTGAATTTAGTGAATTGTCTCAAAAATATGTAGAACATAGAGAAGAATTTGCTGGCATGTACATGTGAGTTAAAAACTAGGCAAATTCTTTTATTCACAGCAAATACGCATGAAACTATGGGCTTAACCTACAAAAAGGCAGGCGTGGACATAGCCAAAATCAAACAAAGTCAAGCAGCAATAGGCAAGATGATTGAATCTACACATAAACTCCAAAAAATGGCAAAAATCACACATGGTTTTGGACATTATGCTGGAATCGTAGAAATCCCTGGAGGAAAATTATTAGCTACCCATACAGACGGGGTAGGAACCAAAGTAGTAATTGCAAATTTGATGAAAAAATACAACACAATTGGAATTGATTGTGTTGCAATGAATGTAAATGATATAATCTGCATTGGGGCAACTCCGGTTTCATTTGTGGATTATATTGCTGCAAACAAAAATGAACAAAGAATTTTCAAAGGAATAGTAGAAGGACTAGTAAAAGGTGCAAAGAAATCAGCAGTACCAATTGTGGGAGGAGAGACAGCGATAATGCCAGATGTTATTGCAGGAAAAGGATTTTCATTTGATTTAGCTGGAATGGTAGTAGGTCTTGTTTCAAAAAAAGATATGATACTTGGAAATAAAATAAAAGCAGGGGACGTGATCATAGGTGCAAAAAGTAGTGGGATACATTCCAACGGATATTCATTGGCAAGAAAAGCACTTTTAACAAAATACTCCATAAAAGACATAGTAAAAGGAGTGGGAGTAATAGGAGAATCTCTTTTAACGCCCACAGAAATTTATGTAAAACCAGTTTTAGAAATAATTCAAAAATGTAAAGTAAATGGGTTGGCACATATTACAGGTGGAGCATTTACAAAATTACTGCGTCTCAAAAAAATAGGATATGATATAGATTCGCTACCAACAATTCCACCCATAATGAAATTAATTGAAGAACAGGGGGTGAAACAGGATGAAATGTATAAAACATTTAACATGGGCATAGGATTTTGTGTTGTTGCATCAAAAGATCAAGTAGATAAAATAAAAACAATATTTAAAAAACACAACATCTCAAGTCAGGAAATTGGGCAAATTACATCTAGAAAAGGAGTTTTTGTAAATTCTACAAAAATTGCATAATAATTAGACAATTGTGAAAGAATGTTTAACCAATAATTACCTTATATGACTAGATTTTATTTGAAAATAGAGAAATGTCAGAAATCAATTTTATTTCTACAATAATAGGCGTAGGAATACTTCTTTTTGCTGCCAAAGTAATGGCAGAATTATTTCTGAGATTAAAACTCCCAATAGTATTAGGAGAACTTATGGCTGGAATAATTATAGGCCCATTTGCTTTAGGAGGACTTTTCACATACAATGGAGCATCATTAGTTGAAATCACTGACGAGATAAAGATACTAGGAGAAATTGGCGCAATAGTGATTTTATTTATGGCAGGACTAGAAATGACGCCAAAAGAATTTCTCAGAGGAGGGAAAGCAGCATTTACGGTTGCTACAGCTGGTGTGGTAGTTCCATTTTTTGCAGGATTTGTAGTTTTTCAAATGTTTGGTTTTGATGCATTACAATCTATGCTAATTGCAACTGCACTTACAGCAACAAGCATAGCAATTTCAATTCAAGTCTTGAGTGAATTTGGCAAAATCAAAACCCCTGAAGCACGTCTAATAATAGGAGCGGCCATTATTGATGATATTTTGGCAATCGCAGTATTATCAGTAGTTTCATCAATTGCAGGAAATGGTGCAGAGGGTATAGAGAACATAGACATCATGAATATAACAATTACAATTTTGCAGGTGTTAGGATTCTTTGCAATAATATTAGTAGCAGCAGTGCTATTAATTCCAAAATTTATCACTCCAAGATTATGGAAAGCAAAAGGCAGTATTGAGGGAATTGCAACAGCATCATTTTTTGGCACTGCTGCGCTAGCTGGGTTACTCGGATTATCACCAATTGTAGGAGCATTTGCAGTAGGAATGGCATTATCAGCTACTAAAATATTTGAAAATATTCGTAGTTATATTGACAAGATGGGATTAATTTTTGCGCCATTGTTTTTTGCAATTATTGGTGCACAAGTTGATCTTAGAGCAGTTAATTTAGAAATTTTAGTTATAAGCGGAGTAATCATAACACTTGCAATTGTAACAAAGCTGTTTGGATGTGGATTACCTGCAATGCTGTTTTTGAAAAGCAAGAGGCAGGGATACAGAGTGGGAATTGGAATGATTTCAAGAGGAGAAGTAGGTTTAATCGTAGCAGGTGTTGGAATATCAACTGGAGTTCTCACTTCAAATGTATATTCAACTATTGTAATCATGGTAGCTGCTACAACAATCATAACGCCTATTTGGTTAAAGATGGAATACAGAAAAGACCAAAAGAATCAAACACCATCAGAAGAAAAAGATCAAAATAACCACACTAGAAAAGATTAGAAAATACTGAAAAATAGAAACTAGGAGTTATTTAACGAATTTATGTACAATAGAATATGAATATTCATGAATAAGTTGGAGCCCATATTTTCAAAGGCATGTGGCGAAATCATGCAAAATCTCCTAACTGTAAATGAACCAACTAAAAAACAAGTCAAAAATGAAATTAAAAAAATATGTGCAAAATACGCACTTGAGCGAATTCCCAGAAATCATGAAATTCTTTCAATGGCAAAAGATTCAGATTTTTCCAAATTACAAAAAGTTTTGCTTAAAAAACCAATCAAGACAGCATCAGGAGTATCAATAATTGCATTAATGCCAAAACCATATGCATGCCCACATGGAAGATGCACATATTGTCCAGGGGGAATTGAATACAATTCACCTAACAGCTATACAGGTAAGGAACCATCAACACTTAATGCAATTGAAAACAAATACGACCCCAAACTCCAAATCACAACAAAAATTGAAAAACTGATTGCATATGGACATGATCCATCAAAGATGGAAATAGTGATTGTTGGAGGGACATTTTTATTTATGCCAAAAGACTATCAGGAAAATTTCATCAAGTCTTGCTATGATGCACTAAATGGAATGGATTCAGATAATTTGGAAGATGCAAAATCAAACAATGAGCATGCAAAAATAAGAAATGTTGGATTTACAATTGAAACAAAACCAGATTACTGCAAACAGACACATGTTGATGCAATGTTAAATTATGGAATTACAAGAATAGAGATCGGAGTACAATCATTACAAGAAAGAGTGTACAAAATTGTCAATAGAGGACATGACTACAATGATGTAATAGAATCATTTCAAATTTCAAAAGATGCAGGATATAAAATTGTGGCACATATGATGCCAGGTCTTCCTACAATGACTCCAGAGGGAGATATGGCTGATTTTAAAAAATTATTTGATGACTCACAACTTAGACCAGACATGTTGAAAATTTATCCATCACTAGTCATAGAAAATACTCCACTTTATGACGAATACAAACGCGGTGAATACACTCCATATTCAGATCAAGATATGATCAGAGTTCTAACTGAAGTAAAGAGAAACATCCCAAAATGGGTCAGAATAATGAGAGTGCAAAGAGAGATATCGCCAAATGAGATAATAGCAGGTCCAAAATCAGGAAACCTCAGACAAATAGTGCATCAAAATCTGAGCAAACAAGGCATTTCGTGTAAATGCATAAGATGCAGAGAGGCAGGACTATCAAACAAAAAGACAGATGATCAGAATCTAAAATTAAACAGAATTGATTATGAGTCATCAGGCGGAAATGAAGTATTTTTGTCATATGAAGATACAAATGATTCAATTTATGGATTTTTGAGATTAAGAAAACCAAGTATTCTTACACATAGAAAAGAAGTTGGAAATGACTCTTGCATTGTACGAGAACTACATGTATATGGCAAATCGTTAAAGTTGGGAGAAAAAGGAGAAAACGAAATACAGCATTCAGGATTAGGGAAAAATTTGATGAAAGAGGCTGAAAAAATTTCTAAAGAAGAATTTGATGCTACAAAACTCTTAGTGATTAGTGCAGTAGGAACAAGAGAATATTATCAAAAATTAGGGTATTCGTTATATGGACCATACATGACAAAGCCATTGAATCGAGAATAAGATATGTCAGAGCAGGAAATATTTGGAAAAGGAACTTGGATAGACAAATTAGCTCATGAGTTACTAGAACGCGAAAAATCCCTAGGTAGAAATTTAGATCTTTTAAGAGTTGAAAGCGGACTAGGAGCTTCAGGAGTACCACACATTGGAAGTCTAGGGGATGCAGTTAGAGCATATGGAGTAAAACTTGCACTAGAAAACTTTGGATACAAATCGGAGTTAATTGCATACTCTGACGATTTAGATGGGTTAAGAAAGATTCCAGAAGGATTCCCTAATTCTTTAGAAGAACATTTGGCAAAACCAGTTTCATTAATTCCAGATCCATTTGGATGTCACGAGTCATATGGAATGCACATGAGCAGTATTTTGTTGGATGGTCTTGATAAAATGGGAATAAAATACGAGTTCAGAAGAGCAAAAGACACATACAAAAACGGATTACTAAAAGATCAGATTCATACAATTTTGCAAAACAGTTCAAAGATAGGAGATAAAATTTCAGAATTAGTGGGTCAAGAAAAATTTCAAAAATTTCTCCCATATTTTCCAGTCTGTTCAAACTGTAACAGGCTCTATACCGCAGAAGCATTTGAGTATTTAGCAGATGAGAAGAAAGTAAGATACAAGTGTCATGATGCAGAGATTGGCTCAAAAATGATCAAAGGTTGTAGTCACAATGGAGAAGCAGACATTACAAAAGATTTAGGAAAGCTGGCATGGAAAGTGGAATTTGCTGCAAGATGGGCAGCATTTGACATTAGATTTGAAGCCTATGGAAAAGATATCATGGATTCTGTCAAAGTAAATGATTGGGTATCAGATGAGATTTTGAATTTTCCACATCCTCATCATGTCAAATATGAAATGTTTTTAGATAAAGGAGGAAAGAAGATTTCAAAATCACTAGGTAATGTGGTCACAGGACAAAAATGGATGGAATTTGGAAGTCCAAAATCCATTCTATTACTTCTTTACAAAAGAATTACAGGTGCAAGAGAATTGGGACTAGAAGACATACCATCATTGATGAATGAATATAATGAATTAGAAGACATATTTTTTGGAAAAATCAAAGTAGACAATCAGGCCAAGCTATTAAAATCAAAAGGACTATATGAATATGTAAATCTACTAGATCCGCCAAAAGAACCAAGCATTCATGTCAACTATAGATTACTAGTAGAATTAGCTAAAATGTTCAAAGAAGATAGAATAGAAAGAGTAATGAAAAAATTACTAGATTATGGAGTAATCAAAAATCCAGAACCACAAATAGAAAAATTAATTGAGTTAGCAGGAAATTTTGCAGATGAGTTTGATCAGAAAGAAAAAGTAGAAATTGATATGGATGAATCAGCAAAAAAAGTATTGAAACTACTAGCAGATGCACTTAATGCAGAAGAAGAACCAGAAGACATTCAAAACACTATATATCAAATTGCAAAATCAAACGATGTAGAACCAAAGGATTTCTTTAAAATTTTGTATCAAATAATACTGGGCACGTCAAGAGGACCTAAAATTGGACCACTAATTTCAGACATTGGAAGAAAACAAGTTGCAAAGACAATATCAGAATACATATAAGAAATATGGTCCACAGTGAGCACAACAAATCAAGAAACAGCGGTAGTTTTGTGCTGATAATATTTGGCGCAATGTTGTTATTTTTAGCACCAAGCATAAATCCTGACAATCCAGTATTTGGAACCATTGCATTAATTGGTGGAATTGTTATTGGAGGAGTTGGGTTTTATCTCAAGTTTATTCGTACAAGAGCAAAAAAAGTCTAAAGAAACGTTCATCTTTTGGGAAATTTTGTAGATAAACATGGGTCTTTTTGGAAAGAAGGAGCAAACAGATGAAATAACATATGAAAAAAGCGAAGAAGTTGTTTTAAAAGAAGCACTTGAAACAGAAGTAGTAGAGTTACAAAAAGAATTCAGAGCAAAACAAGAAGAGATAGAAAACATAACAAAAAAAATACAAAGTGTAAAAGAAGAATATGATATAGCAACCAGCAATTTGATGTCAGTAAAAAAAGAATCTAATCAGAAAAAAATGGAACTTGATACGATATATTTAGAGTATAAGGATATCAAATCAAAAATAAGCAATATAGATGAAAGACTCAATAAAAATAAAAAATCAGTGGAGGAATTAGATAGAGTAGAATCAAATCTCACAAAAATGAAGCATGAGCTTGAAAAGATTACAAAAGAGCATAATGAAATTAAAGAAAAAATAACAGAGGAACAATCATCCTTACACAAGATACTTGCACAGCAAATTCAAGCACAAAAAGAATTAGATGGAATTACTTCAAGATTATACAACGCAAAAAATATACAAGATAATAATGAAACAAGTGTTTTTACATTTAAAGAAAAAGAATTCATAGATGAAACGAGAGACAAAAAGGAAACAAAAGGAATCATAGAAGCTGCAAGTGTAGTGATAGGATCATTAAAATCAAAATTAAGCATGGCAGAAAAAGAGTTAGAAACAGTTCAAACATTATTAGAAAAAGAGCGCAATGAACATATGCAGACTAAAAACGAACTTGAAAGACTAAAAAGAAATGTAGACTTCAATTAGGATAGATAGTGTATTAAAAATAGTACAAATTTTCAAACTTAACGCATGAAATCTACAGCATATAGTGAGAAAAAGAAAAATGCAATACCACCACCAAGAATAGCAATCCATGCAAGGATTTGTTTAGTTTTAGACATATGGATAAATTCAAAAAACACATTATTGAATCTACTTAATCATTAAAAATAAACGCTGTGGAAAGGTTAACCGTAAATTAAACAGTGTTCACATTCACAATTTGTTTGTTGTTTTAATTTTACCAAACATTTTTTGTGTTGACCAGCTTGACATTGAACGCACACTTGATCTATGTTATCAACGCTTGTGTATTTTTTTGATTGATCAAAACCAAATCCGCCATCTTGAGGTCCAACCATATTATCTTTACATTAAAGCAGTATTTCTACTTCACTGAGAAAGTGCTTTCTCAATTGAATTTTTCAGATCTGTTCTATATGTTTCAATGATCCCCCTAATTTCAAAAACATCAACAAACCCACCTACGGATGCTCGTGTTGCTTTGAGAAGATAATGTAAAGTACCTTCCTCAATTTTTCCCACATAATACCCATAAAGAAAATCTACTTGATTTTCACATTTCCAAATTTGTTTGACATTTGGAAAAGTTTGATGAATTTCAGAAGGAATATCTCTTATTCTTAGTTTTACATAATCTTCAAGTGATTTTCTTATTGATGAATCATGAAGCATTGTAAAACTATGGCAACACTTGTTTTTTAGTCATTATTGTTATCAGATTTTTTTTCTGAGTTAGGCTTGTCCCATAAATGCAGAGTTCCACGAATCATAAAAGAGCCAACAATAATTGCAACAATTCCGCCTACAATAAAAAGGAAAAAACGCCCTATACTTTTGAGATTAATCAATAAATGCAATATGTCTAATGTGTAATTATAATTGTCTAACAAACAAGATTAGGGAGTAAAAAGGGGCTACTTTAGAGATTTTAATTTTTGAACAGTTTTTGAAAATTCGTTCATAGGAACAATTTTGACTGTACTCATAGAAGATATACCCACAGAAATACATAGCTGTTCTATATCATGTGCGCTTTTTGCATCCAAAATAATTATCCATTCATGCTCTAAAACAGACATGTAAAAGCCAATAACTTTCAAAATTTGGAATTTTTTCATATTGGATTTAATTTTAGCTTCCATGCCAAGGAAAACTTTTCGGCTGACATTGTTATTTAGTGGACATGATTCTGGGCTATGAATTGCAAAGACTCCAAATAACATACAATGGAAGGAAGTTTTGTCATTTTTAAACTATATCATAAGATTTTTGTTTTTAAAATGATTTTCTTATAAAACAATCCACTGTGTGATCATTTACCATGCCAACTGCCTGCATGAAAGCATAACAAATTGTGGGACCTACAAAATTAAATCCACGAGTTCTGAGATCCTTGCTCATTTTTTCAGAAATAATAGTAGATGCAGGTAGATCAGATAGTTTTTTGAAATTATTTATTATTGGCTTGTGATTTACAAAACTCCAGACATATTTGTCAAATGAGCCAAATTCTTTTTGAATTTTCAAAAACTGTTTTGCGTTATTGATTACTGAATTAATCTTTAAGCGATTTCTAATTATTTCATTATTGTCTAGCAATGTTTCTACGTGTTTTGTAGTAAATTTGGAAACCTTGATAGGATCAAAATCAGAAAATGCCTTTCGGTATCCTTCTCGTCTCTTAAGAATTGTAGACCAAGATAATCCAGCTTGTGCCCCTTCTAATACTAGAAATTCAAATAATTTTGTGTCATCATGCTGTGGTATTCCCCATTCGTTATCATGATATTTTATGTTAAGATCATCTTTTGCCCAATTACATCTATTCATATTAAGACTAGACAATTTAACATAAAATAATAGTTACTAGAGGAGGAATGAAATATGAAAATGAATCAGCAACTACTTCAAATTAATAGAAATTTCATAATTTGTTTTATTGTTTCAGCCTCACTTTCGGCAGTTGTTGCTCAATCATTATCAGAATACGACAATCAAATTACAACTACAATCACCATTGGGGTGGGATATGGGATTTATTTTGGAATTTTCTCATTTCTGTTTTATTTGGATAATAAAAATAGATACAAACAGATGAAAATAAGTTTAATTAGAAAAGAATTATTCAGTATGATTTCATCATTTGGAATAGGTGAAATTATTTATCTTGTAATAAGATGGCCATCGCTATACTATTTTCTTGAAATGGGAATAGAGTCATACATTGCATCGTTGATATCAGAGGTGATATCTACTGCATGTTACATGATGACAGTAACTATTTTTTTAAGAAAGACAAAGACGTTCTAAAACAATAACACACTAACAAGATAATTTTTAATTAAATAAGAAGCGGGCTCGGTCGGATTTGAACCGACGACCTAACGCTCCGCAAGCGTTCGCACTATCCAAGCTATGCAACGAGTCCAACAGATTCTGGCCATATCAAATTTTTAAAAACGTTTGGTATTTATAAAAAATTATGCTTCTTTTTCTGCCTTGTTAACATAGACATAATTCATTATCAAACCTGCAATTATACCGCCTAGAATTGGAGCTGCCCAATACAACCAATGGAATTCCCAGAATCCAGAGATCAATGCAGGACCAAATGTTCTTGCAGGGTTGACAGATGCACCAGTCAATGGAACTGCAACTAGATGAATCAAAAATATCATTCCGCCAATTGTAAATCCGTGCCATCCTGGAGCCGCTTTTTTGTGTACAGCCGTCATGAAAATTACAAGCACTAAAAAGAATGTCAGAATTGCTTCAACTGCAAATCCAGAACCTATACTATTATTGAGAAGATCACTTGGTCCACCTTGGGTACCAAAATTAACTTTGGCGCCAAGTTCTGGTAAAATCAATTTTAGAGTAGCTGCTGCTGCAACGGCACCAATTAATTGTGAAATAATATATCCAATACCATCAGTGATTCCAATTTTCCTAGTAATCATCATAGGAATGGTCACAGCTGGATTGATGTGAGCACCAGAAACATGTCCAAATGTATAGATCATCAAGGCGATGGCACCACCATGTCCAAGTGCAATGAACAAAACAGATTGAGTGGTAAGATCTTCACCAAACGCAGATATTGCTAAAATTACTGAAAGAGGACCAAAAAACACCAAACCATATGTTGCGATTGCTTCAGCAAGATATGCTCTTGGGTTTACCATTAAGCAAAAACCAGTTCAATTTCCATATAAAAGATTCGGACAGATCTTGGGATCAATTAAAGTTAAAAAGTAATTAATTATGGAAAAAGAATTCAAGATATCATGATAACAGAGGGGGAGTCAGTTCCAAAATTTGAGATAAATGATGCAGATGGCAATAACGTAAAATCAAGTGATTTTAAGGGTAAAAAACATGTCATCTACTTTTATCCAAAAGACTTCACACCTGGCTGTACAACAGAAGCAGATGAATTCTCCAAAAATTACAAAAAATTTCAAAAAGAAGGAATTGAGATAATAGGCATTAGCCCAGACGATGTAGAATCTCATAAAAAATTTTGTGAGAAAATGGGAATAAAATATCCACTTCTTGCAGATGTGGATAAGACAGTATCAAAGCAATTTGGGGTTTGGGGTAAAAAGCAATTCATGGGAAGAGAATACATGGGAGTTGCAAGAAGCACATTTTTGGTTAATGAGAAAGGAAAGATTTTCAAAATATATCCAAAAGTAAAACCAGTAGGACATTCAAAAGAAGTACTAGATGATTTTTTAAAACTAAATTAAAAAATAATTAAAAGAAAAGAGATTAAAAAATTAGAACCCTTTTGGCAAACTACCACGAGTAGCATTTGCTCTGGATTTTGCTTCAGCTTCAACAACTTTTTGATAGGTGTGTTGTTCTTCAATTCTTTGTTGTTCTATTCTTTGCAAGTAAGCTTTTTCATAATCTTCTAACTGTTCTTTCCTTGATTTTCCAGAATTGTCAGAGTAGGATGAAACTTGAGTTTGTTCCGTTCCTTTTGGCAATGTACCTCTACTTGGTTTTGGTGGAGGTGCTTGATAGGTTTGAGCCTGTGCGACAGAACCATCAACAGTTAAAGAAGTACCACTAAAACCACCAAACGTTTTGTCTGCTGGATGATATGAGAGTCTTGCT
>JAICOU010000117.1 GCA_025930495.1 Nitrososphaeraceae archaeon | reverse complement strand
GTGTCCTTACGTTCTCTTCTATTCCAAGCGAACGAATTACATCTACTGCATTTTTGAGGTCATTTTTAGTTGCTTTTGGATTGCCAAATGCCTTGAGAATTGTTTGTTTATCTTTTCCCTTGGCTGATTCTATTGACATGAGAATTGGTAGTGATTTTTTTCCTTCTCTTAGATCATTTCCAACAGGTTTTTTTGTAATTTTTGGATCCCCCATAACTCCGATAAGATCATCTGTGATTTGGAAAGCAATTCCCAAATTTCTTCCAAAATTTGATAAATTTGAAATATCTTTTTGATTATCTGTTGCACAAATCGCTCCCATTGAACATGATACATCAAATAACGCGGCAGTTTTTTTTCCAATCATTGTAATGTATTCTTTTTGTGATGGGATTCTTTTCTCCTCTGCCATTTTTACATCTAATAATTGTCCTTCACATACATCTACACATGCTTTTGCTAATCTGGAAACTAATTGGATTGTTGCATCCTTGGATAATTTTGAATCTGAAATTATCTGATATGCCTTTGAAAATAACACATCCCCAGCTAGTATTGCAATAGGCATACCAAATTTTTTATGAACAGTAGGTACACCATGACGCATCTCATCATTATCCATAATGTCATCATGAACCAATGTAAAATTGTGTATCATTTCTACTGCACTAGCAGCTGGCATTGCAATTGTTGTACTTCCTCCCAAAATTTGACAACTCTTGATCACCATATGTGGTCTGAGTCTTTTTCCACCATGGATAATCAAATGTGCTGCCGCATCATAAAGCATTTTGGGATTTCCTTTTAGTTTGGAATTTAGATATTTATTGACAATTCTTGCATTTTTTTCAATTGTTTTTGTTTTTTTCATTTTACTAATCTCCATTTATTATCTGGAAGATGAGCTCTAATTGCTTTTTGCAATTCTTTTTGCAATTCTGAATTAATCCATAATGATAAAACATCTTCATATTTTTCTAACATTGATTTTTCTGATTTATCTAATAATTCTAATGCAATTAACATCCAAGGACAATATATTTTTGGGTTGTTTTTTAATTCAGAAAGCAATTCGTTTGCTGAGATCCATTTGATTTTATCTATTTCATCTTCAACTACCTTAAATTGAATTGAATCATTTATTATTCCAACAAGTGTACCGCAAATTTCGTTTTCTGAGCCTATGTCTTTGTATGGAACATGATACTCAAATTTGAACAAATAATCTAACTTACATGTGATACCTAATTCTTCTGGCATTCTTCTTTCTGCTGATGAGACATATGTTTCAGGCTTTCTTGGGTGGCTAGCTACAGTTCCATCCCAATCTCCAGGCCACAGCATTTTTTCTTTAGCTCTTCTGGTCAGAACTAATCTCCCATTTTTATCAAATAATAACGCTGTAAATGCTCGATGGAGTTTGCCATTTGGTAAATGACATTTTACTTTTTCTTCTGATCCAATCGGATTGTCATCTTTATCAACTAAAACAAGATATTCTTCACCCATTTCTTTTTCCTCTAAACACCGTTCCTTCAAATTTCCTATTTTTAATCGCTTTTACAATTCTTTCAGGTTTGTTACCATTTACAAAAAACACATCTATTCCAATCTTTGAAATATTTGTTGCTTCTTCAACTTTCCTCGTCATGCCTCCTGTAACATCCATATTATTTTTTGAAATAATTGGATTTTCTCCTTTTAACTCACGAATTAATTTTTTCGATTTTAGATCAGAGTATAAACCGTCTTCATTTAGAGCAAAAATACACAATCT
>JAICOU010000089.1 GCA_025930495.1 Nitrososphaeraceae archaeon | reverse complement strand
ACTTTTTCTGTCTGTCAGTGAGATACGTGTTAAGCTTCTTGGATTTTGGATTTTACTTTCTGAATGATCTCATTTGGAATACTAGTCATATTATGATCGTTTTTGGCGTGTTCAGATATCTTTTGAAACAGCTCATTTTCATCATTTGCAGTTGTAGACCAACCACAACCACTTACAATGTCACCACAAGCGAATTTTTTTGCCATAATTATGAATATATCACAAAATAGATAACTTTTATGATCAATTATGCGTCCTAGTATTTTGGATTAGAGTGATTTCTATGATTTTTCTTTCTTTGGAATTTTACTCAGGGCTAGTTTTACCAGTAAAAGCCAAGTTATCAAAATAGGTACATAGTAAGTAGCAACTCTCCAACCAATTACTGCATCCCATGCAACTGTTCCTTGAGAAATAGTAAGATTGAATGGATCCAAGTTATTCAGATATGCAACAATGCCAAACTCTGCTAATCCAGAACCACCTAATGTAATTGGTAGGTTTCCGATTGCATTTGCACCCATTACAGCCATGATTGAATCAAAAATACTAATCATGTATCCTGTTCCCATTGCAATTATCATAAATGATATTCCATAAAATGACCAAGATGCAAGCGAGAATAGAAAAGAAATAGTAAATACTTTTTTTGATTCTGTTGTTCTAAGATTTTGTCTACTCATTGTACAAACTTCTTCCATCCAGGAATTAGTCTGCTCAATGTATTTTTCACCTTTTTCCTTAGCAAATCTTTTAGTTAAATGAACAAAGATCCTTGGAACTTGAAAAGTTTTTCTAGATGATAAAAAGAACAGAACCATCCATAATGAAGTTATGGTAATACTAATTCCTAAAATTATAGCACCCACAACATATGCTCCGTTGATCAATGCAAAAATGCCAGCGATAATTGATAACAAGCCTCCTGCAAAAACTTCAGTAACTATATCCATTATTGCAATCCAAGTAGATTTTGAAGGTGCAACTCCTTTTTTATGCAAATAGTAAATTACAACAAATTCTGCACCTACAAACATAGGAGTGGTAAATTTGATAAATTCACTTCCAATTCTAACACCACATAACTTCCAAAAAGAGTCAAATTTCCCAAGATATTTGTGTGCAATGTATGCAAATTTTATTCCTTGAAGACCTAGTTTTATCATCATGGCAATTACGGCTGCTACAAATGGAATAACTCCAATTGCCATTACATCTTCAAATTTTATATCAAATTGAATTGCTATAATGAAAATAGGAATAAGAGTTGCCGGAATAGTAATAATTCTCCAATTCATCTGTGATTTTTTTTATAGATTCAAATATGAAAGTTGACCAAATTTTAATATTAACATTGAATGCCTATATTTAGGCACAAATTTTGAAAAACTTTAAGAAATTAGCTAGTTAGTTTGTAGGTTTTTCGAATTTCTTGTTTGACTTCAGCAAATAATGAATCCAAGAGGTCATAATCTGAAAAGTTTTTTTCTTCTAATAATTTGATAACTAATTCTTTTAGTTGTGTCTCTTTTTCATCAATAGATTTCTGTGTCACAAATTTCATGTAATGTTACAAGTTATAGATCGAATGGAATTTCATTTAATTATTGATTGCCATTATGGCATATTTTGAAGAATTAATATCAAAAGTAACTAGTTTGAAATATAAGCAAAGAAAGAAAATTTAGATAGTATTGAAATCAATTTTTGTAACAGGAACAGCAGGAGCAGGGAAATCTCTTTTAACATCAAAGCTATACGAGTATTATACAAGAAATAGTGCATTTGCGGCAGTATTGAATTTGGATCCTGGTGTTAGAAATTTACCCTATACATGTGATATTGATGTTAGAGATTATGTTGATGTTATAGATATAATGCAAAAATATGATCTAGGTCCAAATGGTGCTGTAGTCATGGCAAATGACTTGATTGCTTCTAAGATTGATGAGATTCAAGAACATATTGGTAAAGTGAATCCAGATTATCTAATTGTAGATACACCAGGTCAAATTGAACTGTTTGCGTATCGTTCTAGTGGTCGCTTTGTTGTAGAAAATATTTCATCTGAAGAAAAGGTAAACATATTTCTTTTTGACGGCGCATTAATTACTACGCCAGTAAACTTTGTCTCAATTGCTCTTCTTGCAACATCGATAAGATTACGCTTAAATTTGCCAACAATTAACACCATCACCAAAACTGATCTAATAGGTTCTAAACTAAGAGATATTTTAGAATGGTCAAGTAATCTAAAATTATTAGAGAATGCTATTGCCAAAGAGGCAGATGGAGAAACGTACAGTTTAACTACAAATATTTTACGAGGTTTGAATCTAGGCGGTTTTGCTCAAGGACTGATTCCAGTCTCTAATGTTACGGGGGAAGGACTAGTAAATTTGGAAGGAGCGTTAAGCAGAATTCTTAACTTGGGTGAAGAGGTAGAAGATTAGTTGGCATCAAAGATTACTGTAAGAGCACCGTCTTCTACTGCAAACTTGGGTCCGGGATTTGATGTGTTTGGATTGGCAGTTGATGCTTTTTTTGATGAAGTTACTTTAACAAAAAAGAAAAGTGGGATAAGCATAGTCACTGAAGATAACATTCCAACAAATCCAGACAACAATACAGCAGGATTAGTTGTTAAAAATATGATAAAAAAATTCAAAATTAAAGATGGCATAGAAATTAAAATAAAAAAAGGGGTTCCTGCAGGATTTGGAATGGGAAGTAGTGCAGCTTCAGCAGCAGCTACTGTAATTGCGTTTGATAAGATGTATGAATTGAAACTGGATGAAAATACACTTGTAGAATTTGCCGGATCTGGAGAAAAGGCCAGTGCTGGTTCTGTTCATTATGATAATGTAGCAGCATCAGTATTGGGAGGATTTGTAATAGTAAAGACAAATCCTCTAAATGTAATCAAGATTGAACCACCGATGAATCTAAGAATGTGTGTTGCAGTTCCAAAACTTAAGGTTCCAAAAAAGAAAACCAAAGTATCACGAGGTGTAATACCTAAGAAAGTCAGCTTAGTTGACAGTATTGCAAACTTGTCAAATGCTGCAGCAATTGTT
>JAICOU010000088.1 GCA_025930495.1 Nitrososphaeraceae archaeon | reverse complement strand
TTTTTATTCTCTGTCGATATATTCGTCTATTCCAGGAGGTTCTGGTGCAAGACCTTTTCTCTTTCTAATTTCTGCAATTGCAGTAGTAGCTATAGATTTTGGAAGTTCAGTCCATGCCTTAAACGAAGTATTCCAAGTTGCGCGTCCAGCTGTTTGACCTCGCATTGCTTCTGAAAGTGTAAATGTCTCAGATGCTGGAATCTCACCAATAATAATACTGGAAGCCCCTTTTTGTGCCATGTCAAGTACTTTGCCACGTTTTCCAGATAGTACGGTTGCAACGTTTCCTACCAAATCTGTTGGAACTCTGACTTCAATTGCAAGCATTGGTTCTAGTATTGTGGTTCCAGCAGTTAGTAATGCACCCATACATGCACGTCTAGAAGCAGGACCCAGTTGTGACAGACCTCTGTGTGCAGTGTCTTCGTGAGGAACAAAGTGAGTAAATGTAAACTTGCAATCTCGCATCTGCTCTTTGCATAAAGGACCTTCTTTCATAACTTCTTCAAATCCAGAATTAATAGAATCAGTAGACTCTTGAATAAATTGGACACCTTTTGTTCCATTAATCATAACGTTTCCACGTGGATCTAGCTTCATAATTCTCTTAATTGTATCAGTATCCCAGCCAGCACCCTTTAGAAGATCAGCTACTACTTTTTTGTCTTTCATGTCACTGACTTCGCCAGTTCGAAGCATGTGTGCAATGGCTGGCTCTAGTGGTTCTACTTTCATGAAAATTTTATTGTGTCTATTTGGAGATTTTGACATGATTGGCTCACATGCGCCTTTGACAGTTTCTCTGTAATTGATAAGTGGCTCTGATGTAATAATTTCTATTTTGGTATCTTGAATACGATGAGTGGCAACATCAAGATGCAATACACCCATTCCGGCAACAAGTGTCTCACCTGTCTCTTCGTCGATTTTTACTACAAGGTTAGGATCCTCAATCGTTAGTTGTTTGAGGACTTCAACTAGTTTAGGCAAGTCTTTAGGATGTTTTGGCTCTATTGCAATTTGAACGACAGGTTCTGAGACATAATGTACTCCTTCAAACATCTGAATGCCTTTGACAGATGAAATTGTATTACCAGCTCGAGCTTCAGTTAATCCCAATAATGCAGGAATATTTCCAGCACCCAATTCACCGACTTGTTCTCTTTGGTTGCCCATGAAAAAGTTTACAGATTGAACTCGGCCTTCTCGTTTTGAATCTATAATGTTAACTGTCTGTCCATCTTTTATTGTTCCAGAAAATAATCTGCCAATTGCAACAGGTCCAGCAGCAGGATCCAACACCATGTTAACTACCATCATAATTGTTGGTCCGTCATCACTGCATGCCAAAAGTGCTTTTCCTATATCAGATTCAAGATCTCCTTTCCAAATTTGAGGAATTCTATATTTTTGAGCAACGTCCGGTGGTGGAACATGTTTAACAACCATTCCCAATACAGCGTCAGCTAATGGAGCTCTTGCTACTAGGTCATCAACTTTTTCATTTTTATACGCATCAATAACATCTTTGAATGTAATGCCTTTTTCTTTCATAATATCCATGTTAAATGCCCACTTGTCTTTAGCAGAGCCAAATGTCACACTAGAATCTTGTATTGATACTTTCCATTTTTCTTTGTATTCTGGTTCTGCATAAGTATCAACTAGTTGATTAAAGCTAGATACAACACCTACAAGTGTTTCTTGCATTTTTTCTGGAGTTAAACGGAGTTCTTTGATTAGTCTATCCACTTTGTTGATAAATAAAACTGGTCTGACTCTTTCTTCTAGTGCCATTCTTGTTACAGTTTCTGTCTGAGTCATAATTCCTTCAACTGCATCACAGACAACAGTTGCTCCGTCAATTGCTCTAAGGCTTCGAATTACCCTTCCACTAAAATCAACGTGCCCGGGGGTATCAATCATGTTAATAACGTATTCTTTGTCTTTTTGTGTAAAGTGTAATGTTACGTTTGCTTGATAAATTGTAATTCCTCTTGCCTGCTCTTCTTTATCAAAATCCATTGCCAATGCTTTTCCAGCAGCAGAAGGGGCAATAATTCCAGAGTTTGCCAAAAGACTATCACTCATAGTGGTTTTACCGTGATCTACATGTGCA
Organism: Nitrososphaeraceae archaeon; assembly: GCA_025930495.1. GTDB lineage: Archaea > Thermoproteota > Nitrososphaeria > Nitrososphaerales > Nitrosopumilaceae > Nitrosarchaeum. Next base: position 1,008 of record JAICOU010000088.1, on the reverse strand, counting down.
ATTACACTAAAGTTACGAATCTGCTCTTTATTTTTGATAATCTTTAGTACTTCAACTGTTGACTTGAATTTTGCCATAATCGCAAACCTAAGTATTCAGCTATTAAATCTTATGAGAAAGATCAATAGATCATTTTATCACTTGCTTGCCATGAGAATTTTTTTCTTTGAAAATTGCAGCATCGCTTTTTTGCAGAAATAACCACATATTAGAAAAACAGCTAGTTTTGATTTTTATAACGATTATTCAAAAGTAAACTGTGGAAATTTCTGTAGGACATACACCAGATTCAGACGATGCATTCATGTTTTATGGAATGTTTACAGGAAAAGTAACCTCTTCAGAGTTTACTGTGAATCATGTGATTGAAGACATTGAAAAGCTAAACAGAAAAGCAACAAACCCAGAACTGGACGTTACAGCAGTATCTGTTCATGCTTGCGCTTACATTCCAGGATATACTATTTTGAAAAGTGGTGGAAGCTTTGGGATAGGGTATGGCCCAATTGTTACGGCAAAAAAACAAATGACAATTGATAATATTAAAAAATGCAAAATTGCAATACCTGGTAAAATGACATCTGCATTTTTGTTGCTTCAATTAATGATAGGCAAGTTTGATTATGTTGAGATGAATTTTAGCGACATTCCAGAAGCTGTAAGAAATGGCAAAGTAGATGCAGGATTGGTCATTCATGAAACCCAATTATCGTATGAACAAGAAGGAAATATCAAAATTTTAGATGTTGGTAAATGGTGGGATGAAAAAACAGACGGATTGCCAGTTCCACTTGGAATCAATGTTATGAAGACCAGTCTAGGAATGGAAACAATTCATAAATTTGATCAGTATTTGCAAGCATCAATTGAATATGGATTGAATAATCTAGATGATGCAATAGATTATGCAATGCAGTACAGCAGAGGAAAACCAAGAGAGTTGATTGAAAAATTTGTAAAAATGTATGTCAATAAAATTACTGTAAACATGGGAGATAAAGGAGAAGA
>JAICOU010000040.1 GCA_025930495.1 Nitrososphaeraceae archaeon | reverse complement strand
TAACACTTGAAATTTCTCTTCTGGTTCATCATCAGAATTATCAACAAAACCTGGAATTTTTTCCCACAGCTCTTCTAAAATTGGTCCTGATTTTTTTAATTTCTTTATACGCTCTGTTTCATCGCTCACTAATACATGAATTACATCTTGAATAGATACTGTTGAAAATTTAATTGGATGTTCAAATGTTGCAGAAACTATTCCTTTGTTTTGCAGTGCTGTTAGCAAATGATATGTTTCACTTCTTGGAATATCTACTGCCTTTGCAATATCTGATGCTGATCTCTGCCCGACTTTTCCAAGATAAAAAAACACCTTTACTTGATTTGGTGTTAATCCAAACGTCCCAAAATAATCCTTAATCTCATCATAATTTGCTTTATCTACAGGAAAATTGCCTAGTTGTAACATGCTTGATGCTATTTCCATTATTGGAAACGTTCATTTTTACTTTATAACTATGATCGCGTAATTGTATACAAATACTTACAATTGACTACATTTAAAAAATTCTTAAAATTTTTACTTTTTATCAAGCCTATTTTTTTTGAATATGTAAAAATGTATCATATTTACTAAAAGATTGAATAATTATGAGAATTATTCTGCCGATTCCATTTTGTGGTAATTGTGTTTTTTAGGCACTACCCTATCCCACAGTTTGGAAATAGGATCTTTCTAGTTTTTTCTTTCGTTGTATTTTGTATCGACTTTGTTACCATTAACAGTAGTTTGGTTTTTCTGGATAACACTCCATATGTTGTATTTGTTTTATTTATGACCTTTGTTTCAACTACTGTTTCTTCTATTCCTGCGAGTTTATTTCTTAGCAAAACTATACCTGCAAGAACCAACATAGTTGAAATTATATCTACAGGTGTAATTGCTTCAGAAAGAATTAATCCTGAAAATAATATTCCAAATACAGATGTGGTTGAATACAACAATACTGTTCTTACTGCTCCAATGAGTTTCAAACCCATTAAGAAAAATAATGTAGACATTCCAGTGCCAATTATTGACATTATCAAAATGTTTGGCAATTGTGCCAACTCTACATTCATTGGAATCTGAAATAATGCGATCATTGAAATTGTGATTGCTGCACAAGTAAACGATATTATCTGTACTGTTTTTTTCACATCAAATCGCTTACCAAGATATTTACATAAAGTGATATCTATTGCATACAGCAGTCCTGAAAAAATTATTAATATATCCCCTGTTACAATACTTCCAAAGCTGAAATCATTTTGATAAAGATCATTTCCTATTGGGATGATCATCATTCCTATAATGATCATAGAGAAAGGTATGCATTCTTTGATTTGTAATCTTTCTTTGAAAACAAGCATCGCGATAACTAGAGCAAAAATTATTTCACTATTGCTAAATATTGAAGCGTTTACTGCAGTTGTTGTACTAATTCCATAAAAATATGTGATTAATCCTGCACCTTCTGCAATTCCAATTAATGCCATGAACATTACATCTTTTCTAGCAAATTTGGAAATGACAGGTGATTTTTTCACTAATGGTGTAATGAATATCCCCAAGACAAAATAGATTAAAAACGCCATTACAATTGGATTGATTTCTACTTGATTATTTGCACCTTCTAACATTGGTTTGCAAATGACATGAATTAATGCTGCCAGTGCTGCAGCTAAGATGATAAAGTAATACCCATAATGGGATTTTCTTACAAAATCTAATGCACTCATTTCCATATTTGGAAATGTAGCCGATCTTTAATAATATTATCACATATGTTTAAAAAATTTGACGTTAACCGTGCCTGATTTTTCTACTCATCTCCTACCTTGATAATTTCAAATGAGAATCCCTGGCTGTTATAATCCTCGTTGATGGTTCTATACCCTATCTCATTTAATATTGAATTCATTTGTCTTATTGTGAAAAAAGGCCAGTTTTTACCAAGATCGTGCTGAATAATGATTTTGATTGTGTTATTTACTGGGATTAATCTAAATTGTACATTCATGTTTTGACATCTTTTCTTGAATAAATCCAAAATAGAATCTAAATTAACATAACCATAAAAATAATTTAATGAATTTTTGAGATCAATAGTACTTGTTGTTTCTGCAATCTTTTGTATTTTTTCTTTGGAATTTGAATCCATTAATTCACGAAATGTCGATCTGAACATTGTTACCCAACCCATTTCACTAGTCAACTCATTCCAATTAACTTGTTTTTCTAAAAGATGATTAATCAAAGTATTAAGACTGATTTTTTGTTCCATACATTTTTCATGTAATTTATTGCTCAAATCCGAATCTATTCTAATAGAAACATTGTCTGTTTTTCTAAGGATCCCGTTTTCTTGTAATGTCAATTTAACCACTCATTTCCTATTCGTGTATTAACCATTTTTCTACTATTTTACTTATTTCCACTTTTGGTGATATGCATTGGTATGTTATATTCAAACACTTACTACTTTGTACAAATAACTACAATGTATCTAATTGTATTGTTATGTAACAATTCATGCGTGGCTGTGACCTTTTTTGATCTAAACATCATTAGATCGATCTTATTTTTAAAAATAATGACGAAAAAAGTAAATCTTGTTTTATATTTTTTTAGACACTACTGTTATTTCTAAAATAACATTCCACTTAGTTTAATATCTATTATTTGTACAGTACAATATTGGAAAATAGCTTGGATAATTTACTGGCACCATCTTTACGTAAGTCTATTGAGAAAAACCTCGGTAAATCAACCTTAAACAAAATTGAACAACGATTAATGGAGCGTCATGGTATGGGTATTGCACAGGCAATCAAAGACTTTTACAAATTTGATGGTGTATTAAGAGAGTTTTTTGGAGCAGGTGCAGATGGATTAGAAACAAAATTTCTACACAACATCATCGATCTGAAACAACAAAAGAAAGTAACTGATAACTGGATTACCCTTAAAGATCAAGACTTGGCGAAAATATTTCTAGAGTCATTTGCAGATGAAGATAAAAAAGTAATAATTGGAACTATTTTAGATAGATCGCTTATCATAGCTGATATTTTAGAACAGTGCAAAGTACCTCAAACATCTGGCTATAGAAAAATAAATCAGCTGATAGATAATGGCTTACTGATTTCAAATGGGTATGCAATAGCATCCGATGGCAAAAAAATAAAAAAATATGTAACTATATTTGATAATGTAAAAATGGATATTGAGAAAAATGTTGTAGTAGTTAAAATTCAATTAAAAAAGGGTTCATTTCAAGAGAGTACTATATTGCAAGTAATTCCAAACTAGTGTAAATTACATGGTATTAAGATTGAAAAAAGTCAATCATAGAATCTTTAATAGACCAAAATAAAAAATAAAATAATTGAATTCAGATATCGTTCCAGAGAAACTAGGAAGCCCAATCAATTACTCGGTATTGTTGATAATTGGCGCCATTGTAATAATATTTCATGTTGTAGTAAATATTTCAGAAGATTCTGATGAACTAATCTATGGTTTTTCAATGATTATTCCACTATCCGTGTCTATTTTTGCCTTCGTTACTGCAAGAAGGTATGCTGGGACTTTAGTATATTCAAAAGCATACGTGATGTTGGGAATTGCCTTTTTGTTGATGTTTTTTGCAGAATTTACTTATTTTGTATATGAGCAAATTTTAGAGTTAGAACCATACCCCTCAATCGCAGATGTTTTCTTTTTTGTGTTTTATCCAATGTTAATTCTTTATTTGATAATCAATATTCGATTCTTTGCTCCACAAATCACAAAAATTGGAATGGCTACTATAATGGGAATTCCGTTAGTTATCACATCTGTATATATTTACTTCACAATATCTGATTATGGAAGTTTTGATTTCTATTATGGTATCATCTTTGTTGCTGCCGCATCAACTACTTTGGGTCTTTCAATTCACACAGCCAGAATTTTTAATGGTGGGTTAATTGGAACCGCATGGTTAGTTCTAGTTATAGGAATTATACTTAATGTTATTGGAGATACTTGGTATTACTATATTGAAGCAACTGAAGTATATACTCTAGAACATCCAGTTAACCTTTTTTGGTATTCTGCATATTTGCTTATCCTTTATTCGTTATACAAACATAAAAAATTACTTTAAATTACTAACTCTAGTCTAGCGATTTCAATAATTGATTAGAATAACTTTGAGATTTAGAAAAAAATATTGTACCTAGATTTAACAAGAAACGTTTTCAATTTTAATTCACTCATTCTTAGTATTACTAGATTGGATAATGCTATATATTTAACTAGAGACAAATCCTAAAAAGTTTATCTAACATTATTAATTAACAACTTGTCAAATGCTAAATAAGAAAATAGAAAAACGTAACATCTCAAAGATTAACCGTTTTGGCTTATTTGCAAAAGAAATAATTTTCAAAGATGAAATAATTTGGTCACCCACAGATGATGCAATGGAGATACTTCCCATATCTGATCTAGAAAAATTATCTATGGATGAACAACAAGATTGGATAGATCATTGCTATCAAATTGGCGATTATTATTACATGGATACTGATGACACACGATTAATGAATCATAGTTGTGAGCCAAATACATTAGATTATCCTGACGATAATCCTACATTAATCATTGCTGCAAGAGACATTGAAAAAGACGAAGAAATAACTTGGAATTATTTGCCGTTTATGAATCCCTTTCAAGTCTTTCAGTGTAACTGTGGAAGTAAAAATTGTGTAGATGTTGTTAAAAAGAATGCAGTAGTAAAATCTGTTCTGGATTGATTACTCTTTATTCACTGTTATTTATCTATACATTTTTTCAACATTTTTTGCATCTTTGCTACAATTTTTTTATCCTTTGAATTATCTTAATTTAATACAATTTTTATGGACAAAACATGATGTTTCTACGTTTGGTAATGTGACTTTGAGCCTATTTTTCTTATTCTCATATCCTAAGGTACGCTAATTTTAAAAACCCCTTATTCCCAAATATTTTAATGGTTATCGAAATACTTGATGAAAATAACATCCGTGCTCTTTCTCCTGACGATCGATTTTTAGTTTGTGAACAAATATTAAAAAATGAAAAAGATGAATCAAAACGTTGGGATGCTGTATGGATGATAGGTGAATTAGCAGAAAAAAAAGATCAAAATAGTTCAATGTTTATCAAAGTATCTGATGTTCTTGGATGGGTTTTGGATAATGATGATAATGGGGTAGTAAAACATGAGGCATGTTTTCAAGTCGCTGCAAGAAACATGCGAAATAAAATTCCTGTTTTAGTAAATACCGCATTACACAACAAAAGTATATTGGCGAAACATGAAGCGATAGAATCCCTTGGATTAATGCGTGCATTTGAAGCTGAATCTCTAATCCAGAAAGCACTCGATGATCCTAGTTCTGATGTAAGAGAAACAGCTGCATTTGTTCTCAAGAGATTTGAGCGACTAAAAAATAGTGGCGATTATAATCCATCTGATATTTTATAGTTTCTGATTTTATTTTCTGTATCTGAATCTTCTATGTGGTACTTGCATGTTATATAGAATTAAAATTAGATTTTTTTGGTTTAAAATTTTAAAACTATTTGGTTTTTCTGATATAGTTTTTTACATCCAATGTTGTTAGTGGCTGGGCTGTTTCCCATAGTAGATTACAAAGACTATGTATGTTACTTACCATTTCAGATGAATTTGTACATAAAGAAAAATCTGATTCTGAATTTGTAGACATTTGACTTGCAGTTGCAGAATCTGACATTATCATTTGTTTGTCCTTTTGAACTACCATTCTTCCTTTTGATGGAAGCTTACAAATTTTAGTCTCAGATGCATTAAATCTTTTTACAAATGGAATTAGTTTAGAATCATCTAATTCTACAAGTAATCTGACTTTACCTCCTTTCTTTTCACACATCATGATTTTTTCAGGTATTGCACTATGATACATTCTAGATATATCTTCAAGTGTTGTTGAAATGTATACTATATCTGATGAATTTTCAATTAGTTGTGCAATATCTGCATAAATGTTATTTCTTCCTTGGACTACTCTGAATGTTGGGACATTTGTGCTCTGTTTTGTAGTAATCTCGCTGTTAATTTTTTCAATAATTGCCTCACCGCCTTTTTTGATCTTATTGACTTCATCTTCTTTTTTTCGCAGTGCAATTTTTAATGCATCTTGTGGATCTGCTGCAATACATAATTTTGGACTGGAAAGTGTAGTTGAAATAATATTTCTGCTAACCAGCTTGTCTACTGTTCTATACATTCGTGCTCTGTCTATATCTAGTTCTTTTGCAAGTGCACTTGCCGTGATTGGTCCTGCTCTTAACAGATTAAGGTAAACTTTGGCTTCTAATTCATCAAGATCTAATATTTCCTCTAATTCTGATGCTATGCCACTTATTTGATCTTGATATGACATCATTTGTTTTCTCTCCTAACTAACTTGTTTGCCATGAGGCAATTTTGTGTGATTGCATTTAGCACTTGCGCATAATTTCCTAGTTTCTCACATGTCACTCCATTCATCTTTTCATTATTGTTAAGATTCATGCGAACTAAAGGATCCGCGTGTTATGTGCTCAACTAACAAACTTGATGTATTTCTAATTTGTTACATACAAATTATCTCATCTGTACATTACATTTGAATTAATCATATCTAAAAATATCTGAAATGACTCCTATGATACATTAAATGCAATTACTGCCATGATGATCATTACCACGACATGTTTTGTTCCAGCAACATATGATCCAGACCCAATTTTTCCAGCAGCTACTCCACCAAAAACTGCCTCAATTATTGCCATGTTAAATAATGATGCTTCTAATTTTGATACATCCATATCTGCTAATGAGCTAAATAATCCCTCTTTACCTTTACCATTCCCTGCTGCTAATAATCCGTCTTGAACTTTTTCAATTTCTGTAAAGAAGCTTGTAGTTAGTAATACTGCAACTGCTAAAAATACTGCAAATGAAATGTAAATTGTATATGTATATGGCTGCAAAGCTGATTTTCTACTTTTTTCAATGTTTTGCATCTCTGAAACATGTCTTTGAATCATCTCCAAATTTTCACTAACATCTCCACCTATCTTCATGGCCATTTCAAGCAGTACTGTCACACGTCGTGATACTCTAGTTCCTGTTCTTTTTGCAAAATTCTCAAATGCCTCCTCAATTGGTGTGCCCCAACTGATATTTGCCTTGAGATTTTTTAATTCAGGAGTTAAAGCACCTAGATTTCTTTCAGCTGCTTGCTCTATTGCTTTGATAAGATTTGAACCGCTTTGAACTGAACTTAATAATGCCAATAAAAACACGGGCATATTTCTATCTACACTGTCTCTTCTTTGAACTTCTCTTAATTGATGAATTGTTAATGGGATAATTCCTACCATAACCCCAAAGATTATTCCAACATCTTTGATTGTAGTTGATCCTACAAATTCTGATAACTCTAGACTGATCACAATTACGCTAACTGATGCAATGAGTGAAAACATGATAGATTTTACTATCTCATTTTTCAGAATTGATTTTTTTGGTATGATCTCATTTGATGAAATTTCTTTTGGTTTTCTACTTGCTCTTTGCATGTTCTACCTCTTTGGCACCATTGTATCCATCATAACTAACATCAATATTCCACTTAGTGGGACTACCGCAAATGTGAGAATATTCATCAATGTTAGCAAATCAAATCCTCCCAAACTTGGACTCATAATACCCATTATTGATAACATGATTACTGCTAGTAATGGGAAAACTATCAAAAGAATTGTATAAATTTCTGCAACTGACCCTAGTGATTCTGTAGTTTTTTGCAACAGCATCTTTTTTTCTTCTAGCTGAACTTTGGCAGTTGCGTTAAAGTATTCTTTCAAATCTCCTCCTGACTGTGATGTAATGATTGCACCCTCCAATAATTCTGAATATGGTCCTGGTGGAGTTCTATTAATTAGATCTTTTACTGCAGTAATTAGATCCATTCCAAGAATCTCAATGTTTCTTGTAATGAATTGTGCGTCCTTTACAATATCCTCATCTGTTTCCTCTTTTGCTATGGATTTGAAAATTTCTTCTAATGATAAGCCGCTAGTTGCAAGTGTTGACATGTATCCAATAAAATGGGGAATCTCTTCTAACAATTTTGTTGATCTGTTTTTTACTCTTACTGGTGGAATTATCTGAAGAATACCGAACGTCATTGCCATTAGAGCCATTCCTGTAATGGGTGGAAGTAAATAACCTACAATTGCAGGCTGAATGTTGATAAACTGAGTTGCAATTATGCCGATGATCATTCCACAAATTCCTGCAATCAAGCTAAAGAAAACCATGCTTGACACATATACTTCAAATGGAATTGGCATCATTGCTTGTTTTATTGATTTTTCCATTGATCTTAATTTTGGATATAAAAATTTTATATGATCATTTAGTAATTTGTAACTATACACATGAATAACTCCTACTGATTCCTCTTGTTTTTGTTTTGTTGTTGCCATCTTCATATTACATCTCTAACCTTTTTCTTTCATAGTATCTTTCAGGATCAGAATAATACTCCATAATATTATTGGAAACTTCCTTATGATCACGTATGTCATTTTTTGCCATCCATTCTAAGGCAAGTCGTCTTTTTGTTAATTCATAATTAATTTTTTCATCTGTTTCTCCATCGCGTTCTTTAATTTTACTAAACACAACACTATCCCCCATGAATTCATGTTTGTCTTCTCTTGGATTCCATTTGAATATCTCATGTGTTTTAATTTCTCCTGTTGTATGATCAATACCGTCTATTTCTGAAACCTGAATTATTCTTCTAGCCGATTTGTCTCCTATTCTAATTTTTAGCTGTAACGTAATTAGATCAAGACTATTTGAAATCAAAGATTTTGGAACGTCCATAGGCGATGATGTTAATCTAGTTAAAGTGGCATCTACTGAATCTGCATGTATTGATGAGAATCCTCCGTGACCTGTTGCCATTGCTTGAAATAACGTATATGCCTCTCTCCCTCTAGTTTCTCCTACAATTATGATGTCTGGTCTTTGTCTGAGGGCAGCTCTTAGCAGATCAAATTGATTGATTTCTCCAATTTGTGTATCTGTAAAACTTTGTCTTGAAACAGCTGGAATCCAATTTTCATGAGGCAAATTTAGTTCCTGTGTATCTTCTATGCTGACTACTTTTTGTCCTGGTCTGATAAATGTCGCCAATGCATTTAATGCAGTAGTTTTTCCACTAGCAGTGCCGCCTGCAATGAGCATTGTTGCACGTTTTTCAGCAAGATACCACATGTATGCAGCGATATCTACTGACATTGTTCCGAATTTGATCAAATCTATTATCGTAATTGGGTCTGCCCGAAAACGTCTTATTGTAAACGTGCTTCCTCTTTTTGTAATCTCATGACCGAGTGTAAGATTAATTCTACTTCCACTAGGCAGTGATGCATCAATAATTGGGTCTGCAATTGAGACATGTTTTCCACATATGTATGCCATTTTTCTTGCAAAATTATTTAATTCTGATTCTTTTTCATAAATTATATTTGTAGGAATTGATTCGTGTTCTCTATGCCATACATAAATTGGAATGTTTGTTCCGTCACAACTAATTTCCTCAATCATATGATCTCTCATCAGTGGCTCGATTTTTCCAAGATATATAAAATCACGAACTGCAAAATAATTAATTTTTTCAATATTTTTTGGAGGAATTTTTAATCTGTATTTTTTTATCATTGCAAATATTTTATTTTTTAATCTTCGTTCTGCATCTTTTTTAGATTTGATTTCACCTAGTGATACCGAAAGCTCTGTGATTAACAGCTTTTTGATAATCTCAAAAGCATTTTGATCTCTCTCTGATAGTTCTGGTTCTATCACTTGATATCTTAATCCTCCTTTTGCTGTGGGGTCTTTTATTATCCCTGCATGAATTTCATTGTTATCCCAATCTAATTTTGATAATGTCATAAACTGTGGAATTTTATTCCCATTTTCTTCATTTAATTTAGAAGTGTTGTCTGGTAAATTTTTACTTGATTTTAAAATATTTTTATTGTCGTATTGTATTTTTTGTAATATTGAGATTTTATCTTTAAATATTTTCAGCCTCATTTTTAAGTATTTTAATACATATTGTATGTTTTAACACTTGTTCGTTCAATTGAACAACATTTTGCTTTTACTCTAGCTTGCTACCTAATAGATCATGGTATGCGTTCTCTTATGTTATGAGGTGTATAGTTAATGTTTGGACGAAAATCTAATGGTGATTCAAAATTCATACCTGAAACTAAATTTCCGCATATTGAT
>JAICOU010000077.1 GCA_025930495.1 Nitrososphaeraceae archaeon | reverse complement strand
TGTAGTCGGATTGATGATTTTTTTGTTATCTCTATCTCTCTTACAGAAACTACAGTATTCCTCTGGCGAATTACGATTAATTGGAGTTAAACAATCATGACAATATTTCATAATTACTATATGTTGAATCAAGTATATTAAGAAATCAATAATGTAATCACGGGTTAGTTTATCTTTAGTTGATCATGTTCATCATATTTTCTCTTACCACATGATTCACAAATCCAAAATACTCTGTAATTGTTCTCTCCATCCTCTTCTCTTTTTTCCATTATCCTGTAACAATCAAAACATATTTCTGTCTTCATTTTTCTGTTGCTTTTATTGTTTGTCCACGCTTATACTCGTTGTAATATCCAATACACGCATTAAGCTCTTTTAAGAAATCCTTATTTTCAAAATCTCCCTTTTCCAAATCTGCCCAATACGTAAGAATATCCTGTTTCAATAATGCCAGTGTTTTTTCTTGCATGATTATAGTTAGTTTCCCTAGGATACATACCCATGTATAGATAATTTTAGTTACAAAAACGATAATTTGTAATAACACGCCTATCTTTTGTCTAAAATACAATATTGCCAAAAATACTAATAAAATTTTAAATCAATAATATGACATATTGTTTTAATCCAAATGCCTCACGATGATTTTTTTTGAAAGAGTTCTAATCGAATTTGTTGAATGGGATAAATGACATGAACATCCAATATCCAAATTCAATAGTTTTGATGAACTTCCACTTAATTTAATACATCATTTAAAACACAGACCATATCCGTTAATCACTCTGAAAGGGCACGAATGAGGAATAATACGTATAAGGAAAGATCTTCGAGCTCATGGAAAAGGAATCCACATTAAAGTAGAACTTGAAAAGATACGCGATGTTACAATCCCTTAGAATGTTTGTTCTAAATTTTGTATCCCATTATGATTTAAGCAAATAGAGATTAGAATTTATTTCACAATAATTCATTAGATTATGTTGAATTCACTATTTATCACAGGAACTGACACTGATGTGGGAAAAACATATGTTGCAGTTGGTCTTGCAGTCACTCTTCGAAAGATGGGTATTGATGTAGGAGTGATGAAGCCTTTTGCTGCAGGAACTGCACAAAAAACTGGATTCAAATCCGAAGATGTTGAAATTTTGGCAAATGCTGCACAAGTAAATGATCCTGAAATGTTACTAAATCCACAATTTTTTCCAATTGCTGCATCACCTTATACTGCACTAAAAAATTTAAAAATAAAACCAAACATCAAACTAATCTTAAACCAATTCAAAAAATTATCAAAACTACACTCAATGATATTAGTTGAAGGAATGGGCGGTATCATGACTCCTATTCTTCAAGATTACTATGTAACTAACTTGATCAAAGATATGAAATTACCCACAATAATTATTACTCGAACAAAAGTTGGAACTGTAAATCACACTGTAATGACTTGTAAGATGTGTGAAAAATATAAAATTCCAGTTAAGGGAATCGTGATTAATAATTTTGATACTAATGGATACAATATAAAAGAGCTAAAACGAGATTTAGAAAATTTGACAAACATTCCAGTATTGGGTTCTATACCATTTATTGATGACATGAGTGATACATCACTTTATCGTGTTTTCAAAAAAAATATTGATTTTAAATCTTTGACAAGTTAATTTTCAAATACGTAATATTTTGAATTTGTTTTGACCTTGAACATTTACAAATTGTCCAATATCATGAATTATTTTTGAAAATGACGCATTTTTCTTTTCAATAACATATGTTTTGGTTTGAAAATCTAATTTCTTTGTAGTTACCAGCCAAATATTGTCTTTAATTGGTTGGATTTTTTGCAACTGGTCCAATTTTTGCTCTATTATTATTTTATCAATAGTTTTTGGGAGGCATACTATCAAAGTTTTTTTTGGATCAATTTCAAGTGTTTTTAAATCTGGTATGATAATATCTATTTGTATTCCATTATAGTCTATTTTTCTTTGACTTGGTATCAGTGTGTTTGTTAAAAGATAGTGTAGTAATCCCGTAGCTAAAATTCCTAGGCCTTCTTCTCCTCCCATCAAAATTACTTTATCATAACAATTTTCTAAAACATCATCAATTATCTCAGTAAATTTTGACTGTGATACTAGTTCTTGGATTCTTTTTTCTGATTTTTTTAAATAATCAAATAGATAGTCTTTGATTGGGTTTGGTTCTTCTTGCATTATTCGTTGAATATGTATCGTCTTTCGCCTCTTGATTCAACAGTGGTATTGATATCAACTAAGACAAATTCTCTTTTTGTATGAAGCATTGATTCTTCTGGCGAGAGCTTATTTTCATGTAATATTTCGTATTCTTGTAGTGTAAGTTTCCTTCTTGGAGCAAGTTCTGCTTCTAAATTCATATTTTTTACAATTTCTTCGTATTGAGGCTGAATTGTACCACTAAACACCATGGCACTACTTCCACTTCCATATGAGCCAAATCCCACACGCTTTCCATTCAAATCAATTCCCTTTTGATACTCAAATTCAAGGCAGCTTCTAAATCCAAGATATAATGACGCTGTGTATAGATTTCCAATCATCTTTGATGCAATTAATGAGCTTGCAAGTTTTGCTTCATACACTTCTTGAAACTCTATTGTCTTTGTAAATAATTTTGTAAATTCGTGGTCTTTTGCCATGAATTCTTCGTCACCCAATACTGATTCAATTGTTCCGCGCGGATCCTTTGGTACTGGTTCGGGCATACCAATCTCTTGGATTATTTTTTTCCATCTTGGAAGTTGGCGCCATTCATGTCTTACAAGATATGCAAGAGCCTTTTTGCCCATGTTGCTGTATGGTAAGTGCATGTTAAGATAATCCATATGGTCCAGTATTGTTTCACCTGGCTCTAACTTCATTAATCCTGATGAAAGAGCTTTTTTCTTGTAAATTTCTAGTGCTTTTCTTACCTGAATCATATACAAAAGATTAGAGTATTGACCGTGTACAATTGGTGTTTCTTTTCCAAATGGTCTGTAAAAATCATATTCGTCTTTAATTGATGTTGCTGTCACTTTAGGATCAAATGTCAGTAGCCTTGGCTCATCATTGAGTAGCATTACTACTGCACCAGCTCCTTGTGTCATCTCTCCACTAGAACCCATATCATATTTTGCAATATCTGATACTACAACTAGTGCATGTTTTCCTTCTGCTTCTCCTGCTCTAATCCAATTAGTATTATCATAAAGTGCATAAGAACCACTAACACAAGCAAACTTTGTCTCTACTCCACCACAGTGTTCAAACGCACCCTGACCGTAAACCTGCTCCAACATTCCAATCACATAAGAATTCATTGCCTTTGATTCATCAAATGAAGATTCAGTGGATACATACAATCTTCCAATGTCTTCTGGAGATAACTTGTTTTTTTGCATAATTTGAAGACATGCATTTGCTGCAAGACATGCTGGGTCTTGATTAGTATCTACAATTGCCATCTGGGATACTCCTAAGCCTTTTTGGAGTTTTTCAGGATCTAGTCCCCTAGCTTTTGCAAAATCAGCTGCATCTACGTATAATCTTGGTATGTAAATTGTAATGTCATCTATTCCAGCTGCCATCTTAGCTTGCCTCCGTCTATGCTCATATAAGGATATTGAGCTAATTCTATCTTACTTGTTAGGGAGTTTTTACAATTTTTTATATACTTTTTGCTAAATAATCTGTCTTTTTTCTATTTTTCCAACTCTGAATTGAAAATTCTTTCAAAAACATCATATGGTTGAGCTCCTCCGATCTTTGTTATTTTATTATCTGGACCAATGATAAAAAATGCAGGGGTTCCTGTCAATCCCAAGTCTTTTGCATCTTTATTGCTATTTACGATAATTGGAGTATGTTTTGAATCTAGCATACAATTAGAGAATTCATCAATATTCAATCCTACATCTACTGCAAACTGAAGTAAATTTTCAGATGATGCCCATCCGTTATTTTCACCTGTCCAATGATCATACAAAGTATCATGATATTCCCAAAACTTTCCTTGATCATCTGCACAATGAGCCGCATGAGCTGCAGTAACTGAATCTGCTCCAATAATTGTGAAGTCCTTAAAAATCACCTTGACTTTGCCTGTATCTACATAGTTTTTGAAAATGTCGTCTTCTGTCTCATGGAAGAATTTATTACAGAAAAAACACTGATAGTCACCAAATTCTATTAATGTTATCGGTGCATTAGAATCTCCTAGAATTGGTGAGCCATTTTCCATAAATGTTGCTGCTGTAACTTTTGCAGGACCTGACTCTTGAATTACAGGTGTTGGTTCTATTGTAAGCTCTGCTTCATTATTAAATATGTCAAATGCCAAAAACGCCACAATTATTGCAACTGATGCAATTCCTGCCCCTATTGCCAAAGATGGAGCATGAATCATTAATTATTGAAATTTTTTTGAGACATTTAGTCTTTTGTACGGCATTATAGTTTATGGTGCACTACCATCATTGTCTTCTTTCTCTTCCTTGTCTTCTTTCTCTTCCTTGTCTTCTTTCTCTTCCTTGTCTTCTTTCTCTTCCTTG
>JAICOU010000066.1 GCA_025930495.1 Nitrososphaeraceae archaeon | reverse complement strand
CAGCCACCAGTTATTCCAACACCTACAACATGAAATGCGTTCATGTCATTTTTTAATATGCTATATCCAGCTAAAGGAAACACAATTTCACTTGGAATTGGTGGAAAAACTGTTTCAATTAATGCAGCTAAAAATACTCCAGAGTAAATATTCTGAGACACTAGTGAGACAATCCATTGGATAAATGCGTCTATTTCACTCAAATTATTTTTCTTCCGTTAAATAATAATGTAATTCGGTATAACATTCAGTGCAGTATTCTTGATCATTTGTATGATCACAATCGTAAACTTTTGATACTTTATTATTGCATTTTGCACAAGTTGGCATTCTAGGATACACTGGTTTGAGATTTTTTTATCTTTATTGCACCTAGTGCTACAATGATTCCTCCAATTATAATGAGACTTCCTCCTTCTCCCATCATTCTTGTGGAATTTTCTGTCTCCGTGGAGATAGTTACAGACATTATTCCTCCAATAATTATTAAAATTCCTGTCACTATCAACATTATTCCTAATCCTTTGTATGGCGGTTTTTTTGATATAAAAAATGCAATTATTGATAAAATAATTGGTGGAAATCCAAATGCTATTCCGCGTGTCATAGCATCAAATGGCAAGAATCCATCTCCTGCTCCTCCACCACCTACGATAACATCTACGCCATAAATGACTAGTAAAATTATGGAAATCCCTGAAATTACATGTGGGATTGAAACTGACATGCTTGGATTTCTTTATTGATATTTAATAAACCTATTATGGCAAGTTTGTTCTTTATGCTGGGTTTATGGATACTTTGTCTTTGAGTGATTCTAATTTTTTTAATAGTTGATCTATTGATTCATCTTGTTTTCCTACTAAATTGAAATGTCCCAGTTTTCTTGATGGCTTTGAAATTTTTTTACCATACATTTTAAGAAAAACATTTTGCTCTAATAGTACTATTGGTTTATACTCTCCCTCAAAATTTTTTGGACCTAAAATATTGTACATTATAGTTGGATGTAAAAGAGAAGTATCTCCTAATTCTAAACCCAGAATTGCTCTGAGATGTTGCTCAAATTGGGATGTCTCACTTGATTGTAATGTGTGGTGACCAGAATTGTGCACTCTTGGTGCAATTTCATTTATTATGATTTCATCATTTTCTGTAACAAACATCTCTATTCCAAAAATACCTGCTCCCTTTAGAACATTCATTGTAGTTTTGGCAATATCTTGTGCTTTTTTTGCAATTTTTTCAGATACTCTTGCAGGAGCTATTGTTTGGCAAAGAATATTATCTTCGTGAATGTTTTCTACAAGAGGAAATGTCTTAATTTGTCCTTTTGTGTTTCTTGCAGCAATAACTGATACTTCCATTTTAAATGGGATAAATTTTTCCAGCATCAAATTTTTTTCATTAAAATAATCAAATGCTTTTTGAATTTGTTTTGATGAATCTATTTTAAAATTACCTCTCCCATCGTATGCATCGCGTCTAGCTTTGAGTAGTGATGGATATCCAAATTTTTTCAACCCTTGCTCCAAATCAGAAATAGATTCTACCAAAATAAATTCTGGAACTGGAATATTATTTTGCATTAAAAATGATTTTTGTAAAAATTTGTCTTGAATTATCTTTAGTGTTTCTGGTGATGGATTAATTTCTGCATCTTTTTCAACTATTTTTAATACTTCACTGTCGCCGGATTCTATCTCATATGTAATGATGTCAGATCTTTTGGCTAGTTCTATTATGGCGTTTTTATCTTTAAAATCTGCAATTATTTGCTCTGCGCCTACCTGTGATGCAGAACAATTTTTTACAGGATCTAAAACTATAACTTTTGAAATATATTCAGGCATTTTCTTGGCTGCCTCTGCTATCATCATTCCAAGTTGTCCCCCGCCTATTATCCCAAGTATCTTACCCATAATCAATTTCCAGATTAACGATTAAAAATATCTAATGCTAATTTTTGTAATTCAATTGCTTTTTTCAATGTAGGTTCAACCTTTGAGGAACTGATTTTAGCCATTATAGATAATAACTTGCTTTATTTTTCTATTGTTGTGAGTTACACAAAGAAACCTTTGATTGGAATCATTATGGGTTCAAGTTCAGATAGTAGAATAATGAAAGATGCTGCTGAAATTCTAGATAAATTTAAGATAAAACACGAGGATCAGATCATATCGGCACATAGAACGCCGACTAGATTAGATGAATATGCAAAACATGCAGAAAAAATGGGATTTAAAATAATAATTGCAGGTGCAGGTGGAGCTGCACATCTTCCAGGGATGATTGCATCACACACAATAATTCCTGTAATAGGGGTTCCCATTATGGTCTACAATGATAAACAATCTAAAAAAACAGATAATTCAAAATTTTCGTCTTTTGGAGGATTGGACTCACTTCTCTCTATTTCAGAGATGCCATCGGGTTCACCTGTTGTAGCAGTTGGGATAAACAAAGCAGGTAATGCCGGAATATACGCAATGAAAATTTTGGCAAATGAATTTCCAGAACTAAAAAATAAACTAAGACAACATAAATCAGTTCAGCATGATTCAGTACTAAAAGAATCTGAGGAGTTAAAAAAACAAGGCCTTAGTAAATTTGTTAAAAAAAAATTCAAATAAATTTATGTCATTAAACTAAATTGAATGTTTTTCTTTTTCAATGTCTCAATTAGTTTGTCTGCCTGTTCTTTTCCCTGTGTTTCTAAGCTTAGGGTAACTCCTGCAGAACCTGCGCTAATGTTTGAACTTAACCTATCATGAACTACTTCTACAATATTTGCATTAGCTGCACTAATTTCATCTACTATCTCCTTAAAGGCACCAGGTCTGTCAGGTAACAAAATCGATAATTTCAGTAAACGCCCCATTGTAGCCAAGCCTTTGTCGACTATTTGTCCTAAAAGGTACATGTCTACATTACCTCCTGTTAAGATTGCGACAACTTTCTTTCCAGGCGAGGGTTTTGCTGAAATCAAATAAGCCAAACCCACAACACCTGCAGGTTCAACTACAAATTTCATTCGCTCCATTAGCAAAAACATTGCTTTGATAATTTCTGAATCATCAACTAACACTATTTCATCAATTAATTCTTTAATTATTGAAAATGTTAGTTGTCCTGGTATTTTTACAGATATTCCATCGGCGATGGTTCTTGCACCGCCACATGATGTTAAAGAACCACTTTTAAGAGATTCATACATTGATGGAAATGATCTTGATTGAACGCCAATTACTTTGATATTTGGGTTTTTTTCTTTTATTGCAATTAAAACTCCTGCAGCTAGCCCGCCTCCGCCAATTGGAACATAAACTTCATCTACATCAGGGAGATCTTCTAAAATCTCTAATCCTATTACACCTTGTGCTGCTATGATTTGTGGATCATCAAATGCATGTATCATTGTGGCACCAGTTTCTTGTGCAATTTCTTTTGCTTTTGAAGATGATTCATCATAGTTTATTCCTTCTAAAATCACATTTGCACCATAATCTTTAGTTGCAGATACCTTTGATGGTGATGCGTTTTTTGGCATGACAATTGTACATGGTATTTTTTCCAATGATGATGCAAATGCAACACCTTGCGCATGATTACCTGCAGATGCTGCAACTACTCCATGTTTTTTTTCATCAGTAGACAATAATTTTATTTTATAATATGCGCCACGCATTTTAAATGAACCTGTTTTTTGTTGAAATTCTGCCTTTAGATAAATTTGTGAACCTGTAAGATTACTAAAGATTGGCGAATAAACTAATGGTGTTTTTTTTACTTCGTTTCCTCGTAAAGAGTTGGCATTTTGTATTTCATCATATGTGGGATTCATTAGAAATTCTGCTAGATAAGAGAGATATTTGACTTCTTCCATTTCAAATTTAGATTTTTAATCAGATTTTGTGCGCAATTTGTGAGAAACCTGAAAATAATTCAAAATAATCGTTAAAACCACCAAATGGACTGAAATTTCCCAATATAGTTTTTATTATGATATTAGGCGTATTTGGTTTTTTCAAAACAATTTTCAATATTTTAAAAATTATTCAATTAGGATGCTTGTGATATTAAAAACAAACTGGCACTTAGAAATTCATTTTTGCCAAGTTTTCATTTAGTTATCTCTATAGATAATTTTTCAACTTGACCAGTGATTAGCAAATAACACTGTCTAAAGAAATTCATACCGTCCCCACTGATAAAATTTGTTCTTTGTCCCCAAAACATGTTTTTGTTTCTAGGCAAATTGGACATACTAGCCATTCAGGATTATAATTACTGCCACGGACTCCCTTGTACATTATCTTATATTTTGGAGAATGTCGCTCTTCGCAGATATTCGTCATATTGTCTCCTTTGTTTGTTGTTTTATTTTCATAACAATGTATTTTGTTATTTTCAGCAAATCAGACCTATTATGATTTACCTCAGATTGTTCTTCCATGAGAATAATTATGAGATGAATAGATAACAATATGTCAATTTAAAAAGTTACACTTATAGTTCAATCAAAAAATTTATTATGCAAAAATATTCGCTAAACAATTGTAAAATTATTGTATATTACTGTCTTTGACTATATGGTTACCAACATGATCAACTGTCTACTCAAGCGATAAAGTATAAAAGATATTACAACTCAATATAGTTTCTCTCCCTTTTCCCAAGATAATTCAAATAATGAAGTCATTATATTTACAAGTGTTTCAGAATCGGACCACCATGCAAAAGTTTGTCGTGTTGGATGAGTTGCATTTCTCATAAAGATCAGAACCTCTTTTGCATCATTAATTATAAAGCATTTACTATCTGAATCCGATGCAATTGTACGGATTTTTTCTTGATCTAATTCAGAGATAAATTCAGGAGTCTTGCTTACGGGAGAGATGATCATTTGTAGTTTGGATGTAGATTCCTCAATCCAATCAAACACATCGGAATGATAAAAGCGTAATACATCTAGGATGCTTCCATAGATTTTGAAAGATTCTGAGCTACTTTCAACCATCTCTTTAATTTTATTAATAATTGGACCCATACCGTGTAATAGCTGCATTTTTTCAGATTTTGACTCATCAGTCTCCACTACATAGAATGGAATCTGTTTCCATAGTTCTGAAAGAGATTCTTCTTTGCCTGCCAAAGAGTTGATTCTTTGTTGTTCTTGTTTTACTAGGGTTTCAATTGCCTGTTTCATTTCCATTACAGAGTATTTTGTAGGATGCGCCAATTCAGCAGTTACTAAACCAAGGTTCTGCAGTGAATTTACAAGATGATATGTCTCAGTTCTAGGTAATTGTAATGCTTTTGCTATCTCAGCAGCTGTCTTTGAACCATACTTGCCAAGATAAATGAACACCTTACTTTGATTTGATGTCAACCCAAAATCAATTAGCTCATTTTTGATTCTCTCAAGTGTGATCTTATGCTTGTATAGCTCAGTCTCTGAATCATTATCGAATATAGTGATTATTTTTTCTTCATCCATTGTTATCTACCCCAGATTTATCTATATATCTTATAGTTTCAGTGGAAATTTTTATCAATGGAGTGTTCCATTGTGGAAGAAAAATTAAATGAATGTCGATATTTACAAAAATCAAGGAGCCAAGCACACCTTTTACACATAAATGAAATATCATACTAGTATATTAGCGATCTGTAAAATTATAAAAATATTATGCTTAAAATAATTTGTGTGCCCCTCAGACAATTTTTAAGCTTATTATATTCCATAGAGACAAATCCAACATTATTTTATCGGTTATTTTTAACAAATTATACATAGTTTGTATCTGATTATTCTTCCATGAACGCAATCATAAGATAAAATAGAATATGTTTTTTTAAAATATTATGCTGCTAGTAACTCAGAAAATTCATCTAAATGTTTGACAATATTTGTTTTTACCGACTCTGAAATCTTTCGAGGATCAAAGAGGCCCTCTTTTGTTTT
>JAICOU010000042.1 GCA_025930495.1 Nitrososphaeraceae archaeon | reverse complement strand
TCTAGATAGCACACATGCACTAATGCATTGGCAGAAACACAAACGTGGTGCACATCATGGAGATATTTCAAAAGAACGAGGAGAAAAAATACAAGCTGCAATAATCATAGGATGTGAACCTGCAACTGTTTTCTCATCAATAGCACCAGTTCCAGAAGGACTTGACAAGTATTTGTTTGCAGGAATTACAAGAAAAAAAGGAATCAAGACGGTCAAATGTAAAACTATAGATTTGGAAGTACCTGCAAACGCGGAAATTATTCTAGAAGGATATGTCGATCCATATGATATTAGAGATGAAGGACCATTTGGAGATCATACAGGATATTACACTCCAGTTGAACCATATCCAACTTTCACATTAACGGGAATTATGAGAAGAAAAAATCCAATTTATGTTACAACAGTAGTAGGCAAACCAGTTCTAGAAGATGCATATATTGGCAAAGTCATCGAACAGTCATTTTTGCCATTGATACGAATGTTTCATCCAGAAGTGGCAGACTTTAGCATGCCAGCTGCGGGTTGGTTTCAAGGTTTTGCAATAATATCTATCAAGAAAAGATATCCAGGTCAAGCAAAAAAAGTAATGATGGGGCTATGGGGAATGGGACAACTTGCTCTAACAAAGATGTTTGTCGTAGTAGATGAAGACATTAACGTTCATGACATCAATGATGTAATATGGGCAATAACAACAAGGGCAGATGCTGCACGAGATACCATCATAATTAACAATACACCTACAGATACACTTGATCCAGCATCACCACTTGTAAACTTGGGTTCAAAATTAGGAATTGATGCCACTCAAAAAACAAGAGAGGAGGGATATCAAAGAGAAATTCAGCAACTAGTCAAAGTAGATACAGATACAAAGAATCTAGTAGATTCAAAATGGTCTAGTTACGGACTATAGCAAAGCGACAGGATTGTAAAAATTATCTCGCTCTTCTGCTTGATATCCAATTTGATGGATTGCATCTGCAATTAATTTACCAGTAAGCTCAGTGGAGCGAGCACCTGTGCAGGATACAACTTCTTCGCCAATCAATGTTCCTCCAAAATCATCAGCCCCATATTGAAGAGCAAGTTGTGCCATTCCAACTCCATTTGTAAGCCATGAAGATTGAATGTGTGGGATTAGTCCATCAAAAACTAGTCTAGATATTGCTATCATTTTTAAAAGTTGAATTCCTCCAGTGCCATATTGCACCAAGTTTTCTTTTTGCATCAAGGTATTATTTGGCTCAAAATTCCAAGGAATAAAGGCCATGAATCCTCTAGTCTTTTCTTGCAACTTTACAATTTTAAAAAAGTGATCCACAATATCATTATTGTTCTCTACATGTCCATACATCATAGTTGCAGATGCAGGAAGTCCAAGGGTATGAGCTTCTTCCATTATTCTAATCCAATCTGCGCTTGATATTTTTTTGGGGCTGATCACATCTTTTACAGAATCAACAAGGATTTCAGCTCCTGCACCAGGAATAGATTGAAGTCCAGCATCTTTTAATCTTGATAATACTTCTTTTGTGGATGATTTTTCAATTCTAGCAATCATGTCAATTTCAGATGTAGAAAGCCCATGTACACCAATGTTTGGAAATTTTTTCCTAATCATTTTAAAGGCGTTTTCATAATATTCAATTTTCAAATTTGGGTTATGCCCACCCTGAATCAGAACTTGTCTTATCTTAAACATCTCCCATGCAGTCTTTACTCTTGATTCAATCTGATCAAGTGTTAATGTGTATGAATCTGTAGCACCTGGGGATCTGTAAAATGCACAGAATTTACAATCAGTAATACAGACATTGGTGTAATTTAGAATTATGTTGTTTACAAAAGAAGCTTTTTCCCCAAATTGTTTTCTTGTAAGATAACCAGAAGCAAGACCCATAAGATGAACATCATCAGAATCCAATAATCGAAGGCAATCAGCAGGACTAGGTCTATTCCCACTTAACGAGTTTTCAAGAATGTCTCCAATAGTACTTTGATTAATTTGTTCAGTGATTTGGCTCAATTAACTTGTTCAACAACATCTAGGATTTCTATTTATTCCTTGATAGAAAAAACTATCAAAAAAAGAATTCAACACAAGACCAATTCATGCACAAATCACATAATCTTGTGTTCAAAGGTTCACGTTATTTTTAAGTAGGGCACTAAAAACAGATTCAGCCATGGTATCTGGTCATGAAATTCGACTCAATCGAATTCTCAGAAAAGGAAAAATGTTATGTATTCCAATGGATCATGGCATTTCTAATGGACCTATTGAGGGTCTTGCAGATCCTGCTTCTATAATTTACAAATGTGAAGCACACGGACTTACAAGTGTAATAATTAACAAAGGAATTCTCAAAACATTACCAAAACCAACCAAGATTGGAATTTTAGTTCATTTTTCAAGTAGTACCTCATTATCAATGTCTCCTAATCGTAAAATGCTAACAGGTACGGTAGAAGAAGCAGTTAGAATGGGAGCAGATGGAGTTTCACTTCATATCAACATAGGAGGAAAAGAAGAACCAGAAATGTTAGAGCAGCTTGGAAGTATAGCAAATGAATGTCATATTTGGAGTATGCCATTATTAGCAATGATGTATCCACGAGGGGAAAATGTCAAGAATCCACATGATCCTGAAATTGTAGGACATGTTGCAAGAATAGGTGCAGAATGTGGAGCAGATATAGTAAAAACAGTATACACTGGAGATATTGATTCATTTGCAAAAATTGTAAAAAGTACTCCAGTACCAATAGTCATTGCAGGCGGACCAAAAGCAAAAACAGAGTTAGATATTCTTCAAATGACGGAAGATGCCATGACAGCAGGAGCAAAAGGAGTAACATACGGCAGAAATATTTTTGCACATAAAAGACCAGAAAAAATGGTAGAAGCACTAGCAGCAATAATTTTCAAAAAGGAATCCGCAAAGGAAGCAATGAAAAAAATTGAGTAAGACTAGAGAATTAATAATTTCACCCAAAGTGTCTCAAGCGCAGTTGACAAAATTTCTTCCTCAGTTACAAGAAGAAGGCATCAGAATGGTGTATCTAGATCCAAAGAAGCTAGGATTTAAAACAAAATTAGAAACAGTATACCCTTCATCTGCTGCAAAATATGTAGTAATTGAAAAAGAAGGAACTGCAAAACCAAAGGGGAAAAAAATAGGCAGAAAATTTGAAGTCTTATCTAATACAGATATTGAAAAAATTCTAACTCTAGCAAAAAAAGGATTAGATTTTGTCATAGTTGAGGTAAAAGATTGGAAAATCATCCCACTTGAAAATATAATTGCAAAACTTCACAAGATCAACACCAAAATTTTTGCCGTAGCAAAAACACCTGAAGAAGTCAGAAAAATGTTCTCAATCCTAGAAGTGGGAGTGGATGGAGTAATTTTCAATGCAACCTCAATTAATGAAGTCAGAGAAGCCATGACATATTTGGGAACTAGAAGTTTTGACTTGAAACCAGCAAAAATTATTGAGATCAAAGAAGTAGGAGATGGAGAAAGAGTTTGTGTAGATACAGCATCTATGCTTCACAAAGGAGAGGGAATGCTAATTGGAAGCAGATCAAACTTTTTGTTTCTAGTACACAATGAATCAGTAGGATCTTCATTTACATCACCAAGACCATTTAGAGTAAATGCGGGGGCAGTACATTGCTATACACTTTCTCCAGATGGCACAACCAATTATCTTTCAGAGGTAGAGACAGGATCAGAAGTATTGATAATAAATTCAAAAGGTAAGGCAAGAAGAGCTACAGTTGGAAGATCAAAGATAGAACGACGCCCAATGTTGATGATCAAAGCATCAGTTGGTGGAGAAATAGGAGGGATAATTGCACAAGACGCCGAGACAATTCGTTTTGTAAAACCAAATGGGCAACTAGTATCAGTTACACATCTAAAGAAAGGAGATACTGTAATGGTACATGCAAAATCTGCTACAGGAAGACATTTTGGAATGGAAGTATCAGATGAATATATTTTAGAAAAATGAAATACAAAACTTGTGTATCAATTGCAGAAAATTCTTCACAAAAAATTAAAGAGAATCTAAAAGAGGCGCTAAAAAAATCAGACTATGCAGAGATAAGATTTGATTTTTTAAAAACAGAACAAATACCCAAGACATTAGAAATTATCAAAAAGGATCTAAAAAAAGTGGTGTGCACATTAAGACCAAAATCAGAAGGTGGAAAATTTCAAGGAGATGAAAAAGAAAGAATAGCAATTTTAAAGTTAATAGCAACATATAACCCATTTTTATTAGATATTGAATTTAACACAATTAAAAAAAATAAAGAATTAGCAAAATATCTAAAATCAACAAAAACAAAACTACTCGTTTCATGGCACGATTTTAAAAAAACACCAAAATTTTCTGAATTAAAAAACATGATGAATCAGATGACCAAATTTTCACATAATGTGAAAATTGTCACTACAGCCAAATCAGCAGATGATTCAACTAGAACACTTCAATTGTACAGTAAAAATGAAAAAAATAAGTTAATTGCGTTTGCAATGGGAGATAGCGGCAGAGTATCAAGGATTTTATGCCTATATTTGGGCAGCCCATACACATATGCATCATTAGGAAAACCAGTGGCTCCGGGGCAATTCAGTGTAGATGAAGTAAAGAAAATCATTGGCACAAAGTTAGGTTAAATACCAAATTACAAAATGGCAATTCTGATACATGATTTTTATAAAATATATTTTGACATACACATGCAATTAGTTGAGAGTTTAAATCAATCAGGATAATTTAGAAAATATGTCAAAAACATTTGCAGTGATTGGAGATCCAATTGATCATTCATTATCTCCTAATATTCACAGTGCAGCTTTCAGAGAATTAAATTTAGATTGCTCCTATATTGCATATAGAATACCAAAAGGAGAATTAGAAGAAGGAGTGGAATCACTTAAAAAAATCAAAATAGATGGATTTAATGTCACAATTCCACATAAAGTTGAAATGATGAAATATTTGGATAAATTAGACGAATCATGTAGTATCATAGGAGCTGTCAATACTGTTACAAATGATAACGGGGTTTTGAAAGGATATAATACAGACATGGATGGATTTTTAGATCCATTTAAAAAAAGAAATTTGAGTGTAAAGGATTTGAAAGTTTTGCTAATAGGAGCTGGGGGTGCAGCAAGAGCTATTGTAGCAGGATTTGCAAAAGAACACGCACAGAGTATCACTATTGCAAACAGAACTTTGGAAAATGCAAACAACATGGCAAAATTTTCAAATAAAATTGGATTAAATGCAAATACAGTAAAGTTAGAAGAAGTTGCAGATGCTGCAAAAAATTATGATATAGTTGTAAATGCCACGGCGATTGGATTAAAAAATGAACCTAGTCCAATTTCATTGGATAGTATTAACTCAAAAACAATTGTATATGATATTGTATACATACCCATAAACACAGATTTTCTAAAAAAAGCAAAAGAAAAAGGAGCAATTGTAATTTACGGTTATGAAATGTTACTAGGTCAAGCAGCCAGAGCATTTGAAATATGGCATGGGATAAAAGCACCTTATAATGCCATGAAAAAAGCATTGTTAGGAGGAGTGTAATGGCAAAAGCAAAGGCTACAGTGCACGGAGCAATATCACTGGTAAATGCAATTGCAACCCAAAAAGGGGCAACATTAGGTATTGAATTACAAGTAGATGCAACAATTGAAACAAGTTCAGGAAAAGGAATTAGTATTCAATCAGAAAACAAGAATCTAAGTTCAAGGTTAATCAACAAGACAATAGAAAAAATCCTTTCAAAAAAAGAACTAGAAGAAAATAAAATTGAAATTACTTTGAATTCAGAAATACCAACAGGATACGGACTAAAAAGCTCTAGTGCAATTTCATCAGCTGTTGCTCTTGCATGTTCTAAAATTTTTAGACCAAAATTAACAGATAAACAAATTTTACTTGCAGGAGTTGAGGCATCAATAGAATCCAAGGTGAGCATAACTGGTGCATATGATGATGCATGTTCATGTTATTATGGAGGATTCAATGTAACAGATAATTTTAAGAAAAATCGCATCAGTTCAGAGAAAGCACCTACAAATTTAATTGCAGTTATATTTATTCCAAAAAATAGAAAACGTGGAAATTTAAAAAATTTGAAAATTCTTTCCACAGTATTTGAAAATGCATGGGAATTAGCTAAAAAAGGAGATTACTGGAACGCGATGAATATGAATGGATTGGCAACAGCTGCGACATTGAATTCTGATCCAAAAATAATCATAAATTTACTGGAAAAAGGTGCGTATGGAGCATCTGTTTCAGGAAATGGACCTTCGATTGCAGCAGTAACAAAAAAAGAAAACGAATCAAATATCAGAAAAGTGTTTTCAACATTAGAAGGAAATGTAATAGTATCCAAAATTAATAATAAAAAGGCCGAAGTTTATGAATTGTAAAGTAGAAAAATCAAAAATATCAGGACACATCACATGTCCAGCAAATAAGAGTTATTCTCACAGAGCAATTTTTCTTGCATCACTTGCAGGAAATAACAGTAAGATAGATAACGTATTGTTTTCTGCAGATACGATTGCAACAATTGAAGCGTGTAGAAATTTTGGAGCAGAAATTGAAGAATCAAACACGACAATTATTGTTAAAAAACCCATAAAAACAGACAAAATTGTGCCTAAAATTGATGCAAAAAACTCGGGCACCACAATTAGAATTGCATCAGGGATTGCAAGTCTATTCACAAAAGAAATCACATTGACAGGAGACTCGAGCCTTCAGAAAAGACCAATGCAACCATTATTAGATGCACTTGAAAGTATAGGAGCTAAATGTAGTTCAACAAACGGGATGCCTCCTATTAAAATAACTGGAAGAATTTTGGGTGGAAACGTTTCTATTCCAGGAAATTTTTCGAGTCAGTTTATTTCGGCATTACTAATTTGTTCGCCATTAACAGAAAAAGGAATTAATTTAGTCATAGAGGAAAATTTAGTTTCAAAACCATATCTTGATGCAACTATTGCAACAATGAGAAATTTTGGAGTTACAGTGCAAACATTAATTCCATACAAAAAATACAACATTGCACCTCAAGTATACAAACCATCTACATTTACAGTTCCAATAGATTTTTCAAGTTTAGCATTGCTTCTTTCAGCATCAGTATTAAATGGAGAAAATGTTATAATTCATGGTAAAATGGGAAACTTGCCTCAAGGTGATGAAGTATTCATGGATATCTTAGAACAGTTGGGAGTAAAAGTTTCAATAAAAGATGAGCAAATAACAGTTCAGTCACCAGAAAAACTTAATGGTGGACGATTTGATTTAAGTAATTCACCTGATCTGCTACCACCATTGGCAATTTTAGCATTGAAAACAACTAATCCTATTGAAATAATAAATGTAAAACATGCAAGATTAAAAGAGACAGATAGAATTTCAATTTTAGCTAGAGAACTAGTCAAAATTGGAATAAGAGTACAAGAAAAAGAAGATGGATTAATTTTAGAATCACCAAAGGAATCAAAAGGTGCAACATTGAATTCTGAAAATGATCATAGATTATTCATGGCATTTTGCATAGCAGGGATGTATGTAGGCAATTGCATTGTGACAGACCATGAATCAGTGGCAGTATCATATCCAGATTTTATCAATGAGATGAATAAATTGGGTGCAAAAATTCTAGTCCAATAAGATTAATTTTAAAAAATTAATTAAAAGGGGTAAGAGGCGCGACCCTGTATAGGGTGAAAAGCATTCTCCTCACCCGCAACGCTTTTTGCGCAGATAACATGTATTTTTCGTAGGGCCGCGCAAATCATTTGTTAAAATTTGCACGTTTTTGCATATATTGTATACGTTATCATAATATTTAAGAATTATTTATAATTATTACAAGTAATTTCAATAAAAAATATAATTTTTAACTGAATATAAAATAACTAGAATAAAGCACAATTCATGAAAGTTATGTTTTATTAAAAATCATCCCCGATAACAATGATCTATACTAATAAAACAAACTTGCAGATTTCTATTAGATGTTAAAAGCTGTAATATTGTGTTTATCTATTTTAGTTTTCTTAGCAATTAATCTATCTTATGCTGTAGTAAATCCAGTTTTTGATTTTCATTTTGGGAGCTTTGGTACTGGAAACGGTCAATTCAAGGCACCAGAAGACGTAGCACTTGATTCCTCTGGAAACATCTACGTAGTTGATACAAACAATAATCGAATTCAAAAATTCAACTCAGCTGGTACCTATGTGTCACAATTTGGAAGTTGGGGCAATGGCGATGGTCAATTCAATGCACCGAGTGGAATAGCATTGGATGTTGCAGGAAACATTTACGTTGTAGATACCAACCACAGCCGAGTTCAAAAATTCAACTCAGCTGGTACATATGTGTCACAATTTGGAAGTGTTGGCACTGGCAATGGTAAATTCAAGACACCAGAAGACGTAGCACTTGATTCCTCTGGAAACATCTACGTAGTTGATACAAACAATAATCGAATTCAAAAATTCAACTCAGATGGTACCTATGTGTCACAATTTGGAAGTTGGGGCAACGGCAATGGTCAATTCAAGGCACCAAGTGGAATAGCACTTGATTCTGCAGGTAACATCTATGTTGCAGATACAAACAACAACCGAATTCAAAAGTTCAACTCAATTGGGACATATGTGTCAAAGTTTGGAAGTTCAGGTTCTGGGAACGGTCAGTTCAGTATTCCTCAGGGAGTTTTTGTTGATGCCTATAACAACATCATAGTATCTGATACTGGAAACCACAGAATTCAGAAATTTGACAGCTCTGGAAATTTCGTCTTGAGCTTTGGCACGTTTGGAACTGGAGAAAATCAACTCAATTATCCACAGCAAATAGCAATGAGTGGATTACGTGGATTTGTTACAGATTCAAGTAACAACAGAATTTACTCTTTTTATTTTTCTGAACCACCAGTTGCAAATAATCAAAGATTATTCACACTAGAAGAAACACCAATTACACTTACACTAACAGCGTCTGATGCAAACAATGACTCATTGACATATTCTGTAGTATCACAGCCTGTAAACGGAACTCAGCGGAGTAGCACCGTCATTGACGTATACTCCAAATGTGAACTCTTTTGGAACAGACTCGTTTACCTTCAAGGCAAATGACGGAGATAATGACAGTAATGTATCTACAATAGAAATTGATGTTGGAAACATAAATGATCCTCCAACAAGTAACGCTCAAGCAGTTACAACAAACGAAGATGTTGTATTGGCAATATCTGCTACAGCGACAGATTCAGATAATGACTCACTTACATTCATCATTGTAAATAATGTGCAATATGGAACAATTTCAGGGACTTTACCAAATGTGACGTATACACCAAATTTGAACTATTTTGGCGCTGATAGTTTTTCATTTAAGGTAAATGATGGAATGATAGACAGCAACACATCAACTGTATCCATCACAATTAATCCAGTAAACGATCCGCCAACATTTCAAGACATTTATCAAATAATGTATGAGGACACTCCATTTCCATATCAAGATCTTGATATTGTTGGGTCTGATGTAGCAAATG
>JAICOU010000074.1 GCA_025930495.1 Nitrososphaeraceae archaeon | reverse complement strand
TTCCTTCAATTAATGTTGGAACACGACAGGAGGGAAGAAGTAAAACGAAAAGCATCATAAATGTAGGATATGATAAAAAAGAGATCAAAAAGGCAATAAATAATGTGATTACAAACAAAACATTTAGCACTTTAATAAAAAAACAAAAAAATCAACATGGAGATGGTACAGCTGCAAAAAAAATTAGACTTATTTTAGAAAAATTAGATTTAGAAAAAATCCCAATCCAGAAGAAATTATCATATTAAAAATATCTCAAATAATAGTTAGTTTTTTAATTTAAGGAGATTTATCTTTTAAAAAATGCAGAGCAACATATTATGTTAGATTTTCAAAAATAACTAAGAAAATTTTCAGCAAAATTAATTGTATGACAAGTTTTAGATAGTAACCAAACATAACATATGTAATGGATAAAATACTAGTCACTGGATCGTCTGGATTTATTGGAAAAGAAATTGTAAAAAGATTAGACAAATCAAAAGTAATAACAGATTCAAATAATTCTGAGCGTATAGACTTGCAGAATAGAGAACAAGTTATGAAATTGGATTCTGCAGAAATGGTGATTCATTTAGGCGGAAAAACACCACAAAAAGAATTGAAATGGAGTAAATATTTTGACAATAATGTAATTGGAACGTTAAATGTTTTAGAATATTGTATTCAAAAAAAAGTTAAAAAAATGATCTATGTTAGCAGTTATGTTTACGGTAATCCAAAATATTGCCCTGTTGATGAAAACCATCCCATAAATCCACATAATGCTTATACTGAGAGCAAGTATCTTGGAGAAAGATTATGCGAATTCTATTGTAACAGATCTGATCTCAATTTGATCATACTAAGACCATTCAATATTTTTGGTGAATCCATGCGAGAAGGTTTTCTGATAAGCAATTTAATTAATTCAGTAAAAACAGGTAAGAAATTAACCATTGTCAACAAAAATAGTAAAAGAGATTTTTTGTATGTTGATGACTTTGTGGATTTAATTGTAAAATTGATAGATTATGATTTTAAATTTGAAGTTTTCAATGTCGGTGCCGGAAAATCATATTCATTTGAAGATATTATTGAAAAAATTGAAAAGATAACATCACAAAAAATAAACGCAGATTACGAAGAAAATAAAGAAATTTTTATTGAAGATATAACATCAGACATATCAAAGATTAAAAATAAAATAAAATGGCAACCTAGAATAAAATTTGACGAAGGTTTAGAAAAAATGTTAAAATCATAAATAATGACTATGATTTTAGTAATTTCTCGTACAAATTAAGATAAAGTTGTCCTACATTTGACCAATCATATTTCTGTACTTCATCATAAGCAGATCTAGCAATTTCATCTCTTAGATTTTGATCATTTAACATACGCATTATTTCTTTTAATAGTTCATTTGAATTTCCAGGCTCTATCAGTATTCCTGTTTTATTATGAATAAGCAGTTCTTTATTTCCGCCAATATTTGTAGCAATTATTGGCGTTTTACACGCCATTGATTCAAGCAATGTGGCACTGATTCCCTCTGCAAATGACGGTTGAATTAACAAAGTTGAGCCTCTGATTAGTGGAATGGTTTTTTCTTTTGGCTGATAGCCCAAAAAGTGTACATTATCAAGATTTTTTGCAGATTCAATTACGAGATTTTCCTCAGGTCCTGCACCAATAATTATCAAATGGATATCTTTTGGAAGATTTTTTGCAGTTTCCAATATTGTCAGTATTCCTTTTTCCTTTGATAGTCTACCTGCAAAAATTATCTGCTTTTCATATCTTGTGTCAAAACCAGACGGTAGTGATTTAATATCAATGGCATTGGGAACAAAAAACACTTTTGCTCCTAATTTATTATAATAGTCAAAAGCCTCTTTAGAACCTGCCGTAATGGCATCTGCCCAGCTAAATGCATTTTTTTCAAATTTATTGGAAAGTTTTGAACTTAATGTTCCATGTAACATTCCAATTTGTTGACTGTAAATCCCATGTATGGTGAGAATTTTTTTTCCGGAAACATTTCTCATTGCAAGTGCTGCTATTGGATGTTGAGCATGAACTATATCGTAACTTTTCATAAATTTTGTTTTGAAAAAAGAGGAAATTAGAAAGCTAGGATTTTTGAGTTTTTTAAATGGAATTGTAGGTATATTTTCTGAGGAAATTACATCAACGTCATGTCCATGTTCTTTTAAAAATTTTATCAAATCTCGTACATGTTGAGCTATTCCTCCTATGCCCTGCAATGTTGGAGATATTAGAAGAATTTTCAATGTGGAAAATTAATTCTAGACTTTTTAAGCTCTTGGGTTGAAAAATTCTTTTACATTGTTGCCTGAGCAGCGTCATGGAACATCTGGCTCTTTGCACAGCCAGCAGCAAGTTCATCACCTGCTCCACGTCTCATTAATCCTCTATACAGACCGTCTTCTAGTTTGACTCCTTCTCTTTGCTCCCATTCCTCTACAGTGATAGAATATTTCTTTTGAATTCTGTCTCTGTACCATTCTGGAATTACATTAAATGCGCAAAATGGAACAATTCTAAGGTCTGGAGTAAGATAATGAATATCACATCTTTGTAATCTTTCTAAATCTTCATTGTATTTGTCTTGGAAGTGCATCATACCAAGGAATAATCCTTTGACGTGCCATGAACCAATTGATTCAAATGATCTTTTCATTAAAATATTTCCAAACATCTTTGCCAAGTCTAATCCGGCTGGTTGTTTCTTTGTATCAACGAATCCCTTTAGTTTTCTGACAACTTCTAGCATTGTAAAGTATTTGTTTTTACCAGAACGAATCTCTTCTGCTTTGTCCTCAAATAATTCAAGCATTCCTTGAATGTCACAGAATTTAGTTAATGGAACAAATTTCTTTGTTTCTGCATCTTCAAAGATGTATGTTCCTGCACCACAAGCAAAGTGGATTGATAACTCATATTTTGGTTTGCTAGAGAATGCTTCAATGACATTAGTTAATGGCATACAACTTGGTACTGGGAACCAGTCATCAACAGTTACCTCACCGTTTGTCTGCTCTTCAATTCTTTGAATACAATCTGGAACTGTAATTCTATATTTTTCACGTTCTCCTTTGCCCATTCTTCCAGTTAGTGATACTGGCTGAAAGTTAACAGCGTGAACTACATCCATGTTCTTTTGAGCATATCGAATAATTCCACCTAGTTCGTGGTCATTAATTGATTTGATTACAGTTGGGACAAATACTACAGTTGTTCCAGTTTTTCTGCAGCTGTCAAGGGCATATGGAATTTCCCAGTGATTCTTTGGGTTTGTTCTTGCAGTTACACCGTCAAAAGAAAGATACAAGTTGTTGCATCCAGCTAGTCTTACTTCTCTTGCAGCTTCTGGATCCATTGCATGTCTTATTCCATTGGTATTCATCTGGACATGGTCAACGCCTTCTTCTTTCATTATTTTAATAACATCAGCAATGTCTTCTCTAAGCATTGGCTCACCACCAGTAATTTGTATAGAGTTACCTGGAATTGGTCTTTCAGCTTTTAGAGTTTTCATCATTCCCCTTACTTGGGTATGATCTGGCTCGTACATGTAAGCGCCTTCAAGACCTTTCTTTACATAAAAGAAACAATACCAGCATGTTAAATCACATCTGTTAGTTACAATCATGTTTGCCAATCCACTGTGTGACAGGTGATTTGAGCACAGTCCGCAGTTATTTGGACATGAACATTTGTCAATCAGTACATTTGGAGAATGAGCACCTTTTCCATCCACCCAGTATGTGCTAAATTTCTTGTACATTTGATAAGAACCAAAGTATAATTCCTCACATTCACCGTGAGTTGGACAAATCTTTGACATGTAGACTTTGTCGTCTCTCTCAAAGACTTCAGCATCTAAGATCATGTTACAGTCTGGACAGATGCTTTGAGTAAATCTAATTGTGGATTTTTTTCCTAAACTTTTAGTTGACTGATTGGAAATCTGAATTAATGCCATGACTATATTGGAAATTTTTCTGAAATGGTATATAATGCCTTTCACACTTGCCCCCGTGTGGAATTTAGGAGTCAGGCGTGTCGGATT
Source organism: Nitrososphaeraceae archaeon (assembly GCA_025930495.1). Lineage (GTDB taxonomy): Archaea > Thermoproteota > Nitrososphaeria > Nitrososphaerales > Nitrosopumilaceae > Nitrosarchaeum. The sequence continues at coordinate 592 of JAICOU010000074.1, read as the reverse complement.
TAAATATCAAAACTGATCGACTAGATCGCATGAACATATCTGATAAGACAAGAAAGGCTCTAGAAAAAATTGGCCTTACTAGTTATGAAATTAGGACGTTTTCATCATTACTTAAAACAGGTGAATTAACAGCATCTGATCTTAGTCAAAAATCAGGTGTTCCTTATTCAAAAATTTATGAGGTATTAGGAACATTGGAAGAGAAAGGGTGGATTGGCTCTGATGATTCCAGGCCAACAAAATACTTTGCAAAATCTCCATCCACAGGATTAGAGACTACAAAGCAGAAGATGGAAAACGATTTTTCACAAAATCAAACTATTATTCTAAATGAACTAGTACCATTGTATGAAAAAAGTGGAACAAGTGAGAGACCAGACATATGGGTATTATCAGGTGCAATAAACATCGCTTCAAAAATTTTGGAGATGGTCGAGTCTTGCAGAAATGAAGTGATGATTGCATTGCCTGAAGCAGGACAGGAATTAGTCAGGCAGGCATTACCAAAATTAAGATCATTACATGATAAGGGTGTAGACATTACAATATTAACTTCAGATAAAATGGACAAAGAGTCCCTCAAGGCAATAAG
>JAICOU010000095.1 GCA_025930495.1 Nitrososphaeraceae archaeon | reverse complement strand
TAAATTGGAGTATTTTCTTCAGATGATTCCTTTATGATTTTTCTCATAATGTGATTTTTTTCAAGTAAATCACCAAGAATTTCTGGAAAACCACCTCCTATGTAAATTCCATCAGATTTTGGAAGTTTTTTATCATATATTGGACTAAAAAATTTTAGATTAGCACCTTCACGTCTTAATGCTTCTAAATTATCACGATAATAGAAATTAAACGAACTGTCAAGTGCTATAGCGATTGTAATTTTTGGTTTTTTTATCATGATTTTAGATTTTGTTGGAAGTGGTGTAGGATTTTTCATAATATGAATAATTTTTTCAATATCAAGTGAATCTGAAATTATTTTGGAAGTTTTTTCAATTTTTGATTTAAGATTTTTTTCTTTTGCTGGAATCAATCCTAGATGTCTAGATTCAAAATTTAATTCTGAATTTTTATAAATTACTCCTATAATTGGAAGTTTTATTTTTTCAAGTGCTTGCCTACATAAAATTTCATGTTTTTTACTACTAATTTTATTTAAGATAATACCTGAAATTCTAGAATTTCTATGAAATTTTTGAAATCCAAGTGCTGTTGCTGCAATTGATCTAGCTGTTTTACTTGCATCCAATATCAAAAGTACAGGAGATTTTGTTAAAGATACAACATGTTGAGTACTAGCATAATTTGAATCTCCACCAAATCCATCATAGTATCCCATTACTCCTTCAATGACAGAAATATCAGATTTTGAATTAGATACAAAGCTCTCCAAAAGTTGATTTTCTCCCATTAACCAAACATCAAGATTAATCGCTTCATGTTTTGATATGCTTGAAAGATAACTTGGATCAATGTAATCAGGACCTACTTTGAATGGTTGTACTGAAAAGCCTCTTTTTTGTAATGCATAGATAATTGCACATGTTATCGATGTCTTTCCAACTCCGCTAGTAGCTCCTGCCAATGTAATTCTTGGGATTTTCAATTCGTATGATTAGAATCGGTTTTTATTTAAATTGATACATTTGGCCTAAAACAATACTCAATGTTTTTACTTGGATAATTCATAAATTATCTATGGAGAAAGACGGTTTAACTATTGTATATACCGGAAAAGGCAAGGGAAAAACTACTGCAGCTTTAGGAATTGCATTAAGAGCTACAGGCTATGCAAAAAAAATCTGCATGATACAGTTCATCAAAGGATCATGGCATTATGGCGAGATGTATTCATCTAAGAGACTAGAACCAGAATTTGAGATGGTTGCTATTGGAAAGGGATTTGTTGGAATAATAGATGATAAGAGTCCTAGAGAAGAACATGAAAGAATTGCAAAAGAGGCAATTAAAATCAGTACTGAAAAAATTCAATCAGGAAAGTATGACATTATAATTTTAGATGAGATAAATTATGCCATAAATTTAGGTCTAGTAAAGATTGAAGACGTTCTTAATTTGATTAAATCAAAACCGCCAGAATTAGATCTTATACTAACTGGAAATTATGCCAAAGATGAAATCATTGAAATGGCAGACCTAGTCACAGAGATGAGAGAAATAAAACATCCATTTCAACGTGGCATAAAAGCAAAAAAAGGAATTGATTTCTAACTAGCAACATTAAATTATACAGAAGAAAAATTTAGAAGAAATGTCTACTGAAGTTCAAGAGATGCCAGAACAAGGAGAAATTGTTCTTGCTACAATAACTAAAGTAATGGATCATGGTGCTTATGTCACTTTAGATGAATATAATGGAATTCAAGGATTTTTACATATTTCAGAAATTGCACCGGGTTGGATTAGATCAGTTAGTAAATTTGTAAAAGATGGCGAGAAAAAGGTACTACTAGTCAAAAAAGTAAATTCAGATAGAGGAGACATAGATCTTTCATTAAAACAAGTGTCCAAAGATCAAAAAAAGCAAAAATTAAAAGAAGTTAAGAAATTTGAAAAAGGGAAAACATTACTAGAAAATGTTAAAGAAAAGGGAAAACTCTCAGATGAAGATATTGAAAAATTAGAAGATAGTATTTATTCAAAATTTGATTCTGTTTACGATGCTTTTATTGAAATTGGAAGAAATGGAATAGAATCAATAAAAGAGTTGAAAATTCCTAAAAAAACGGCATCAGTTATTGAAGAAATATGTTCTAAAATCAAACTTCCTTCAGTTGAAATTAGAGGAATTATGGAAATTACAAATAATAAATCAGATGGAGTTGAAATTATTAAAAAAGCACTTTTGGATGCAACAAAAAAAGATTCTACGATAGATATTACTTATTTGGGTGCGCCAAAATATAGATTATCTATTACTGCAGAAGATTTCAAATCTGCTGAAAAAACACTAAAACCAATAATAGCGGAAATTCAAGAAAACATAGAAAAAAAGAAAGGCTCATTCAAATTTACCAGAGAAGAATCTAAAAAAACTAGAGAGAACTAATATGAGATTTCAATTAAGAAAATGCTCAAAGTGTAATCATTATTCACTTAAGGAAAAGTGTCCATTGTGTAATGAAGAAACAATTTCTGCGCATCCGGCTAAATTTTCACCAGATGATAAATACATGAGATACAGACTGGCTGAAAGATATAATTAAAATATCAAATTAGTTAGTTGGAACAAAATCTTTGTTTACTTCATAAATAAATACACCTATCATAGCTTGACCTTTCTCTGCATTGAAACTTGAAGATGAATGAACAAGTCTTAATGGCCCATTATTATCAGAAGGATATTTGATGTCTTTTACATATATTGGAGTAAATCCTGGTTGATATGTTGCAGATTGTTGATTAGTTTGTAAATTGACATATGCTAAGGTAGTAAATGGGAACATTTTGCCTAACAAAGTATCATTCCAAAAATAATCAGTGCCACTAATACCATCAGATTGCAGATATTG
>JAICOU010000024.1 GCA_025930495.1 Nitrososphaeraceae archaeon | reverse complement strand
TCTGACAGAAATGTCTATTTTGTCTCTTAAATCTCCTGTAATTTCTAATGGTGCTAACATTACCTCCCGAGCAGTTTCTTGCGGAATCATCTCAATAGGAATATTGTTTATTCTAATTTTTCCTTGTCCTTTTGTAATGTATACATGTGCGCTGGATGTTTTCCTAGTTGCAAAATAAATTTCTGTTTTTGGTGTTGTCATTCTACCCATCCTATTATTTTTGCAATGTCGCCAATTGTTGTATAGTTTGCTGCAGTTTTTCTAATCTTAGCTTCTTTGAATTGAATTTTTTCAAATGAACTTAGTTCTTTAGGTGAACCAATGTATGTTCTTAGTCTTTTGTGAGCTAATAATCCTGAAGGTTTCTTTCTTGGTAGCATCCCACGGATCATTTTCTTCATTATAGTATCTGGTCTTCTTGGATGTATTGGACCATGTCTTGGATGAATAACACTGCTAACTTCTAAAAATCCTCTATATTCACTAATTATGTTTGTTCTTGTTCCACTGATCATGATTTTTTCACAATTTACAACTGATACTCTGTTTCCATTTAGCAATAATTTAGCAACATTTGATGATAGTCTTCCTGCTATGTGGTCTGTAGCATCTATTACAATTGGTTTGTCTATTGATATGACATTTTCTTGACTAGCCAAGTAATACTACTCCTTTTCCAGTTGGGTGTTTTGTTATTAAATCTGAAAAACTAACTATTTTTCCTCCTTTTTCTAAAATTTTTGTAGCTGCAGAATTTGAAATTGAAAATGAGCAAAGTGTAATTTTATGATCAATATCGCCAGTTCCTAATACTTTTCCTGGAAACACTACGATATCAGCATCATTTGTTAGTTGACCTATTCTGTTTAAATTGATATGTCGTCTTGCAATAGATGGTTTTAATGCATATTCTGCTAATCTTGCCCAAATTGGGGCATCGTTTTTAGTAGATGCCTTTTTTAGATCTTTTGCCATGCGTATGACGACTTGATTAGTCATGTGAATAAACCGACTTAAAACCCAAATATAATGTGTATGCTTAGTTTATTCTTTTAATTGACCAATTATTTCTTTAAACTCTGATAATCTATTACTTAGCTCATCTACTCCTGCAAGAATTATTTGTTCTGGTTTTAATGCGCCTGTTGATTCTATTGTAAGTACTCTCTCGTCTTCTTTATTGGTTTCAGTTAAAACTGAAATGTTTGCTGAATTCCACTTTGCATGTTCTGTTCCGCGACCGAGTCTTGCATAACATTCTACTTTGATTCTTTGTCCTGCTGCAAGCTGAACAATTGGAATTTTATCTGAAATTGGTTTTACTGCATCATCTTCAGATGTTAAGTCATTTGATAATATTGTTCTTGTAACATCTGAATCTCCTGAATCTAGAACTAACATAACTTTACAATTAGCACATCCTGTCTCACTTTGACAATCACATTTTGATGGCTCATTGAATCTTGATAAATCCGTTTTAATTGGTATTAATCCTAGTCTATGTGCTAAACCTTCATCTGGTAATACGGATGAATTTTCTATGATATCTACCGTATCTATAGCAAATACCGGAATGCCGTTTAGACAAATACGTCTAAGTGCATTTGCATATTGTAATGGAACCCCTTTCAGCTTTACTGACATTTTTTGATTATCCTTGTTAATTACCTCTAAAGAAGACAAATCTTAAAAGAAAATTTCCAAAGTCCACATAAAAATCTAGCTAGTTTTATGTATGGATATTGCAGTTTTAATGTTACATAATCAAGCTCATTTTAGGCATGAAAGAGCAACTAAATAGTTTCAGTTAAGATACATTCGATTTTTAATGATTAAATAAATTTTCTGGTTAAATTCAAATTTAATCAAAGGTTATAATTTTAGGAAATTATTTTAGATTAGACAAAAAATGTCACAACCAAAAAATAAAAAATTTGCCATAACTGCTGCAATAATTGGAATTATTGCTGTAGGTGTAATTGGTGCATATTTTGTTTCAGTTCAGACCACCATAACCATGATCCCAACCACACAAGAAGATCAAGAAAAAAATGATGCATTAGGTGTGGCCCAAAGATTTATCGTAACTAGTCCGACATTTGCATTTGATGGAGATGCTAATACGTTAGATACTGTGTATGTTGGTTCTGCAGAATCATTTCCACCTCAATACATGATCAAAATGACCTTTGATTCTGCACATGGTGGATTTGGAAACAGAGAAGGACAAATGTTGACTCAGGTAATCACCCACCACAAAATGGATATCATTGTATCTGAAGGGATTGTAATCTCTGCAGTAACTGATGATGTTTGGGATGAGCTGAATCACCAATACGTGCTAAAAAATCCACAAACAAAACTACCCTCTTCTGATGAGCCAATCATACCTTTTGATGGTATGGCGACTGATTATTCATCATTAATTGATGCCATACAATCACGTGGAGTTTTGGTGGATTTCATTGATGAAATTGCATCTGAAAGCTCATCGTTTTCAGTACCAATCAAAGTAATTTCAGTTGGTGGAGTAGATGTACAAGTATTTGAATTTGCAAATGAATCTGATGCAAACACAGCTAGTCTTACTGTTTCAAAAGATGGAACTGAGATTGGAACAAGCATCATCCGATGGATTGATACACCGCATTTTTACACAAATGGCAAACTAATTGTCCTATATGTTGGACATAATCCCGAGATAGTGAATTTACTAGAGTCATTTTTAGGCAAGCAATTTGCCGGAATGTGATTCAAGCATTTTCTCAATTTTTCTTTTTTTCTTTTCTATGCTCTAAACCATTTTGTTTTTGTTATGAAAGCAATTTTCTCATTAACAAATGATCGAACAACTAAAACTCTAATAATCATAAATGCATAGAATAATCATTGGATTATGAAAAATTTTGTTCACAAATTTTAGAATCTAATCCTAAAATCCGATTTGCTACAGTTTATGATCAATGGGCTGTTCGCGTTGGAGGCGGTATGCGTAAGGGTTTGACTAGTCTGCTTTCAGAGCATAAGGAAAATGAATTAGTCACTCTTTCTATTATTGACTGGAAGGCACGTAAAGAAATGTCAAAGTGGCTTGGCAAAACAAAATACACCTTGGCTGAATATGACTTGGTTAAGCGCTTTTCCCTTTATTTGGGAGATGACTATTTGCTTCTTGTAAGTACCGCAACAGATGTTGACACAGATGAAGTGGTAGATAAAATTATCAAACTCTATTACAAGAATCAAGACTAATTTTTTTTGAGTATAATTAAATACCAAATTATCATACAATATTTTAGAAATGGTCGATGTAACCGTGGTTAGATATTCATACGAAGGCGAAAAATTTGAGATTTTGGTAAAGCCTGATCCTGCACTAGATTTCAAACTGGGAAAGAAAAAAGACATTTCTGCGATCTTGATTTCTGATGAGATATACACTGACTCTGGCAAGGGCACTAAACCATCAACAGAAAAACTACTCAAGGCTTTCAAAACTGAAGATGTTAATGAAATTGCTGAGATAATGCTTAGAAAAGGCGAATTGAATCTTACTACTGATCAAAGACGTAAGATGCTTGATGAAAAAAGAAAACAAATTGTTTCATTTATTGCCAAGACTTACGTTGATCCTAGAACACATTTACCTCATCCTCCCCTGAGAATTGAACAAGCATTAAAGGATGGAAAAATCACAATAGAACCACAAAAAAATGTAGAAGAGCAAGTAAAAGATATTGTAGAAAAATTGCGTTCTATAATACCTTTGAAATCTGAAAATCTTGATCTTGAAATAACTATCCCTGCACAATATGCATCTCAATCTTATGCTGTTTTGAAATCTGTAGGAATTCTAAAAAAGGAAGAATGGCAAAATAATGGTTCCTTAAAAGCAATACTTGAAATACCCGCTGGAGCAAGGCCAAACGTGCTTGATAGATTAGGTTCTATAACAAAAGGTTCTGCTACAGTTGAGGTTATGAAGTAATGGAGAACAAAAGAAAATATGTTATACCTGGCGATGTAATTACAACCGGCCCTTACAGACCTGAACAAAATGTGATCCTTGATGGCAACAAAATTATTTCTACTGCTATAGGAATTTCAGAAATTTACGATGATTCCATTAAAGTAATACCGCTAACTGGAAAATATATCCCAAAAATTGATGATCTTGTAATTGGCAAAGTTGTCTCTCATACATCATTGTCTTGGGAATTAGATATCAATTCATGTTATGTAGGATTTTTACCTGCGCAGGATGTTTTTGGAAGAGATTTTTCTGCGCATGCAGATGAACTCTCATCAAAGCTAAAGTCTGGTGATCTTGTTGCAGCCCGAATTGCTAATTTTGATCGAACCAGAGATCCACTTGTTACAATAGCTGATAGAGATCTAGGTAAGATTGATTCTGGACACCTAGTCAAGATTTCCCCCAGCAAAGTTCCACGCCTGATTGGAAAAAGAGGAACTATGATTCAAACAATTGAAATGGCTACTGGCGCTGCTATTACAATTGGTCAAAATGGTTGGGTCGTAGTCTCATGTGAAACTCCCGAGGGATTATTAAAGGCTAAAAAGGCAATCCAAATGGTAGACGAAAAGGCACATGTTGCCAATTTAACTGACCAAGTGAAAGAAATGTTAGAATCAAAAGGTGAATCATAATGGGCGGAAGAGATACAACACTAGTGTTACTAGATGAAAATGGAATTCGTTGTGATGGTAGAAAAGTAGATGAACCAAGACGAATTATGATTAAAGCTGGAGGACTAAAAAATGCTGATGGCTCAGCATATATTGAATTTGGCGATAACAAAATTATAGTTGGAGTATTTGGTCCACGAGATGTACATCCAAAACACATGTCCAATACTGATACTGGTATTTTACGAGTTAGATATCATATGGAGCCATTTTCTGTAACTGAGAGAAAAAACCCTGCACCATCTAGAAGAGAAATTGAAATTTCCAAAGTTATCAAAGAGGCATTAGAACCAGCAGTAATGTTAGACAAATTTCCAAGAACTGCAGTTGATGTTTTTATCGAAGTTCTTCAAGCCGATGGCGGTACTAGATGTGCTGCCCTTTCTGCCGCATCTGTAGCTTTGGCAGATGCTGGAATTCCAATGAGAGACATGGTAGCAGCATGTGCTGCTGGTAAAGCAGCAGATACAATTATTCTTGATGTTAATAATGAAGAAGATCAAGCAGGACAAGCTGATATGCCTATTGGCTACATGCCAAGTTTAGAAAAAATCACACTACTTCAATTAGATGGTGTACTAACTCCTGCAGAATACAAAAAATGTGTGGAGACAGGAATTCACGGTTGTAAAATTGTTTATGAATTACAAAAGAAAGCATTAACTGAAAAATATTTTGGAAACGGAGAAAAGTAAATGACATCTACTTCTGTAATTGATGAGCTAAAAAAATCTCAAATTCTTGAATTATTAGAACAAGGAAAAAGAGTTGATGGAAGAGCACTAGACGAGCCACGAAAATTAATGATTGAAATAAACGCAATTCCAAAAGCAAATGGTTCTGCGCGAGTTAGATTAGGTGACAGCGAAGTAATTTGTGGCGTTAAAATTCAACCAGATAGACCTTTTCCTGATATGGGTGACAAGGGCATCTTCATTTGTACTGCTGAGCTTTTACCACTTTCTCATCCAAGTGTTGAAACTGGTCCTCCTGGACCTGATGTTATTGAATTGGCAAGAGTAGTTGATAGAGGTATACGAGAAAGTCACATGATTGATTTGTCTCAACTAGTAATTGCAAAAAATAAATCTGTCGTTGGAGTTTTTGCTGATAATGTTGTAGTTGATTATGATGGAAATTTATTTGATGCATGTGCTTATGCTACGACAGCTGCAATTCTATCTTCAAAAATGCCAAAATGGGAAATGAAAGATGATGTGCCAACTTTAGTTGAAGGTGGAGAATCATCAGTACCAGTCACTACCATTCCAGTCTCTGTCACTATGGGCAAAATTGGAAATTACATAATTGTTGATCCAAATGGTGATGAATGGGATAGCATGGATGCACGAATTACAATTACTACTGATTCTAATGGAAACATTTGTGCTTTGCAAAAAGGAGGAATTGGTGGATTTACATTTGATGAAGTAATCAAATGTGGTGAAATATCTGTTAAAGTAGGCTCAAAAATAAGAGAAAAGTTAAAACAAGCAAAGGAAGGAGGGCAATAAATTGGTAAAACAAAAATCACTAAAGGGATTAGGCGCAAGATATGGTATCAAAATTAGAAAACAATATGCCAAAATTCACTTTCAATTAAAAGAAAAGAGAACTTGTCCTGAATGCGGTTCTCAACAGTTTAATCGAGATGCGGTTGGTATTTGGTCTTGTAAGAAATGTAGTTTCAAAGTTGCTGGAACAGCATACGATGTCCAGCTTTAATGCAAAAATCATTATTGATGCAAAAGAGAAAACAAAAGCAATATTTGATTCTATAAACACCGATAATGAATTTTATCCAGAAAATCCCACAAAAACCCACATGACATTAAATGAAAAAATCACCATTTCAATAGAATCTGATTATATCCCACACTTACGAGCAAATCTTAATTCAACTTTGAGATTAATTCAGGCAAGTTATGATTCAATTGAATCGGTAAAGATATAATGAAATCACCGATATCGTATTAACATGTCAACAGGACAAATGCCTCCTTGGCTTCAAGAACAGCTCATGAAAATGCAGCAATCTCAACAAAACCTTCAATCAATAATGACACAAAAACAACATCTTGAGATGGAAAACATCGAAACTGAAAAAGCTCTTGAGGAATTAAAAAAAGCTGCAGACGATGATAATGTATACAAACATGCTGGTTCCATTTTGATAAAATCTACTAAACAAGCACTAATTGATGAATTAGAAGAACGAAAAGAGTTGGCAAAAACACGTGCAACTGTTCTTGAAAAACAAGAATCTAGAATTAAAGAATCTCTCAAAGAGCAAGAAGCAAAGATCACTGAAATGATGCGAGGTCCACCATCAGGAAGCACTCAAATGTCACAACCCCCACCTGATGATAATCCTAGGAAATAGCCTGACAACTAAGATTTCAAAAAGATATTAACAAATTAACAAAATTATACTTGGTGAAATTAGAAAATTTACGAATTATTGTAGATGAACGGGAACGTAAGAGTGGAATTCCTGATCTGCTAAAATCAGTCGGACTCAATATTGAAATGAAAACATTGCCTATCGGTGATTACATTGTTGCACCTGAAACTGTTGTGGAGCGTAAAAGTATTCGCGATTTGATGTCTTCTGTTTTTGATGGTAGACTTTTTGATCAATGCTCTAGACTAAAAGAACACTTTCAATTTCCAATAGTGCTTATGGAAGGAAATGTAGATGAAATTGAAGAAATAACTGATAACCCAATGATCTTCTATGGTGCATTATCTACTGTTGTAATTGATTTTAAAATTCCAATAATTCCCACTCCTAGTGCAATTCATACTGCAAAATTACTTGTTTCATTGTGTTCCAGAAATGAATCTACAAAAGGCCCCTATCTGAAAAAAATAAAAAAATCAACTGATTTGGAAAAACAACAATTGTCATCTCTTTGTAGTCTGCCTGGTGTTGGAGAGAAATTTGCTGTTAGAATGCTTGAGAAATTTGGAACTCCTTTGAAAGTTTTTACTGCTACCACTGCTGAACTTGCAAAAGTTGAAGGATTAGGAGATGCCAGAGCTAAAAAAATAAAAAAAGTACTTGAATCTCAAAGCAAACACATCAAAACATCAAACCAAAAAACTTTACATGATACATGATATTATTAAATAAATTAACAAATCTGTGTCATTTATGTTAGTTTCAATAGATTGGCTAAAAGATCATATCTCTGATCCAAATGTTATTATTTTAGATACACGTCCTAAAACAATGTTTTTGTACGGTCATATCCAAAAATCTCAATCACTAACAATAGACCAAGTTATCCAATTTGATCAATATGGTGCAAATCTAGTTATTGATGAAAAAAAAATTGCAGTTCTTTTTAGCTCGCTTGGAATTGATAATTCTAAAACTGTTATTCTTATTGGTGATTCCATGGATCCATCAGCTGCCAGGATTGCATGGACATTTTTCTACTTCGGACATGAAAAAACATACCTACTTGATGCACATATTATGGACTTGCAAAAAAATGGATTTGAATTAATAAAAAAATTATTCACTCCTGAATCAGCAACATTTACTCCAAAAATTAACTCTAAAATTCGAATAGAATCTGATCATCTTCAAGAAAAATTAAATGATTTTATAATTTTAGATGCAAGAACACCTCAAGAGTTTATGGGCGGACACTTGCCTAATTCAAAACTAATCCCATTTACTGATGGAATAGCATATGATGGTAAATTATTTCAAAATAAAGATTTTTTACAAAATCTATTTTCTCAAAACCAAGTACCTAAAGACAGTGAAATTGTTTGTTACTGCATGCATGGTCATAGGGCATCTAGTCTATTTTTACAATTGATGATTGCAGGTTATCAAAATATAAAATTGTATGATGGATCATTTGTTGATTGGTATGGACGGAGATTGCCCCTTGAGTAGTTTTCTCTTAAGTGGTGTACCGCACATTGGACACTCTTTTCCAGTCGTATGATTTGTACGACACCCAGGACAATAATGAACCCATTTGCCAACGTCTTGAAAACTATTTGTCATTATAGGTGATATCTTCAATCCTATATTTTTTGCAACATTTGTAATTGCAAAATCATCTGAAATAATCTCGCCTTTCAGGCTGATGCATAGCGCAATTATTGAAATATCCTGTTTTGATAATTGTGGAAAATCTCCAGTTTCTTTGGCAGATGCTATGGCCGCATTTGTTGATTCTTTATCTGGATCCATTATTTTTAATCGGTTAGTTTCTAGTAATGTTCCTAATGCATCCTGATTTTTTTTAATGTGTTTTATTTCCTCATAAACAAGAGATGTTGTATAACAATCATTAGCTGATCCAAATGGAACTCCTGCGTAAAATGCACTAGCGTCTAATATTCTAAAATCCAAGTTTACTCATCTGTCTTAGTCCTCGTTTCTTCAATCTGACAAAGACTGCTGGCTTTCTATACTTTTTTATAATTATAGGTTCGCCATAACCTGCCGATTTTACTACCTGCGCATCCATCACTATACTACAGTCATGTGATGATATTATTTCTATTTTTTCATCTGGCACCACAATTGATTCTAATCTGTAAACTGGAGCAACAGGTGTTATAATCAAAACATCTAGACTTTCATGAAGAATAGGACCACCTAAAGAAAATGAGTGTCCCGTTGACCCACTGGGGGTGGCAATTATTACCCCATCCATTTTTTGTTTGACTGTGTCATTTTGAAATTTTATCTCAATTTCTGCAGTTTTTGTAAGATTTGTTCTACAAATGTAGATCTCATTTAATGCTGGTGGAAATTCTTTACCTCCACATGAAGCTACAACTCTGGTTCGTTTATCTAAAAAGAATTTACCTTTTAGAATTCTATCTATTGCATCATCTATTTCATCAATAGTTATTTCAGCTAGTATGCCTCTATTTCCACCTACGTTAATTGTTAGAATTGGAGTATCGTTTTCTAAATATCTGAAAACTCTCAGAGTTGTTCCATCTCCTCCTAATGTAATTACTAGATCAAGTTTTTCTTTTTTCAGCTCTTCTAGTGTCTCTACTTTTTTTGCACCTTCTACTTCTATGGGGGAAATTGTAAATACTGTGGATTTTTTTGCTAGAAACTTTTTTGCAACGCTTTTTGCTGCATCTTCTGACTCTTTTGAACCTACTTTACTAACCACTGCAACTTTTTGAAGTTTCAAGTAGTTCTCCTATGTCTCATTTAGTTAAAAAGATATTTTTTATTTAAATTATTGTAAACACAAATAAGTATGAATACAAATTTGTAAAATAACATGAATTACGCACATCCTGAAGTTTTAGTAGATACAGATTGGGTGTCAAAAAATCCCCCAAATGAAAATAGAAAATTAGTTGAAGTTGATTATGATCCAGTAAATGGATATCAAAAAGGTCACATTAAAGGAGCCAGCTTAATTTGGTGGAAACGAGACATTAATGATCCTATAACTAGAGACATCATTAATAAAAAACAATTTGAGACATTAATGTCTAAAAATGGTATACGTGAAGATACAGAAGTAATTCTTTATGGTGATTTTAATAATTGGTTTGCAGCATTTGTTTTCTGGGTTTTCAAATATTATGGTCATGAAAATCTAAAAATTATGAATGGTGGAAGAAAAAAATGGGAATTAGAAAATAAAGAATACACTACAGAAGAACCACGACTTGCTTTAACTACATACAAAGCACAACCTCCTGATGAGGGACTCAGAGCTTATCTGTTTGATGTTAGTAGAGCATTAGTACGAGAAGATACTGTGATGGTTGATGTAAGATCCCCCAAAGAATTCTCTGGAGAAATTACAGCACCTCCTGAATATCCAATGGAACATGCACAAAGAGGTGGACATATTCCTAAAGCAAATAATATTCCATGGGCAACTGCTGTAAATGATGCTGATGGTACATTCAAGTCTGTAGCAGATCTTACACAAAATTATGAATCAAAAGGTGTTACCCCAGACAAAGATGTTATCTGTTATTGTAGAATTGGAGAACGATCATCTCATAGTTGGTTTGTTCTAAAATATCTGCTAGGTTATTCCAAGGTTCGAAACTATGATGGTTCTTGGACTGAATGGGGTAACATGATAGGTAACCCTGTGGAAAAATAAATTGTCATTAGGCTTTCCTATACTAAAACAAGGTTCATTTTATTACATTAAAGATGGCGGTGCTGATTTTATTCTGGAAGATAAAACAAAAAGAGGTCTTACAATAAAGGACACATCCATTGATGAAAAATTAAACGTCAAAGCTGATAAAGGCATGATTCATGATATGGATGGAATTGGACATTGGGTTCCAATTCGCTGGTATTTTTCAAAAGCTCTGTTTGATCTCAACAAAATCTCTGAATATGCCGAAGCAATGGAAAAAAAATATGTTGAACTTCGGGAGCTTACGTGTCCAGACGACAATGACTGATAACCTTTTTAACTAAAATCAATCTACTGAAACCGAATGTCATTACTTCTAAAAGATCGAGTTTGGACAATGGAGGCACCAACTGCCAAACGTGGTGTATATCCTCTACATGGCTTCAAACTTGGACTTTATAGATTGCCAATAAAACTTGAAGATCCTCTAGAAATTAAATCTGTACACGACGGTCTGAAAAAAGCATTTGAAATGGATGCTTATGCTGATAGAATATTTGCAACATATCGTTGGAAAGAACAGAATATGAAAGATTCTGATGCAAAAGGGTATGAAGAAGTAGAGTTGTCTGTAACTGTTGAAATTGTCAGTGGGGAAGTAGTTGATATTATTTATCAAATTTTCCCAATTGAAAAATTTGGCGACCCCAACTGGGTTAAAGATTATAGAAAAAAGGCAGATCATTTTGCAAAAATGGTTATTGATACTATCTTACGTAATACAATCTTAGCAGATAAGATGATTTCTTATCTTGCAAAAGCAGAGAATCTTAATCACTCTGGAGCAATACAGAGACTAGAAGAGCTCACTCCTCTTGCAAAAATTGTTCTTAATGCTAAACCCAAAGCAACTGAAGCTACAGATGAAATTGTTGAAGATGATGGTGGCGAATTTGAAATTCCAGATGGAGCAAAACCAGGTCCGATCGATGTTACTTACAAATCTAAAATGAAACCTTCTACTCCATTTGATGCAAATGGATACACAATCAAGACTTGGGGTAGAAAAGGCACCAACAATGGAATTCTTGGTGTTTGGGGCGAATTTGTATCCGTTGATTATGATATCTGTGTTGCAGATGGTGCATGTATTGAAGCATGTCCCGTGGATGTTTATGAATGGTTTGACACCCCAGGAAATCCTGGTTCGGCAAGAAAACCCCTCATGTCAAAAGAACCTGATTGCATATTTTGTCTTGCATGTGAAGGTGTTTGTCCGCCACAAGCAATTAAGATCTTTGAACAAAAATAAGTAAATTATTTTGCAAGTATAAATAGTGACCAGACATTTTGGGAAACTAGGCAATGGCACTTAATTCATTTACTCAATTTATTTTTAATCTGTTTATTGCATCTGCAATTATTATTAGTGCCTACACCTGTAATTTCTATTATCTAACATATCTCTCAATAAAGCGAAAAGAGATTCTTTCTACTGCTAATGTGGGAACTCCATCAATTACTATTCAATTGCCAATCTACAATGAAAAATATGTTGCAAAGAGACTAGTTGATGCAGTGTGTATGATGGATTATCCAAAAGAAAAGATGAGGATAATGGTTTTAGATGATTCTGATGATGAAACGGCGGATCTTTTATTTGATGTTGTTGCTAAATACAAAAAACAAGGATTCCAAATTGATCATATACGACGTGGTACAAGAAAAGGGTACAAAGCAGGCGCTTTGAAATATGCAATGCAAATTACTGATACAGAGTTTGTAGCAATTTTTGATGCTGATTTTATTCCACCAAATTGGTTTCTAAAAAGAGCGATTCCTCACTTTTCTAAATCTAATATTGGATTAGTTCAATGTCGTTGGGGACATGTAAATGAAAACTATTCTGCAATTACTCAAGCACAAGCACTTAGTCTTGATTTTCATTTTTTAATTGAACAAAAAGCTAAAAGTAATTCTAATTTATTTATGAATTTTAATGGTACTGCCGGGATCTGGAAATGTGCTTGTATAGAAGATGCTGGTGGATGGCACACTGCTACACTTGTTGAAGACCTTGATCTAAGTTATAGAGCTCAGATGAAAGGATGGAAATGTGTTTTTTTACCTGATATTGTAGTTGATGCTGAACTTCCTGTTCAAATGAATGCAGCCAAAAGACAACAATTTCGTTGGGCAAAAGGCTCTATCCAATGTGCAATTAAATTATTAGCTGACATTATAATCAAACGTAAAGTTTCAGTAGAAGCAAAAATCCAAGCATTTGTTCAATTAACACGTCATATTGTTTACCCGTTAATGTTGATACAATTTCTTGCATTACCTGTACTTTTAGCTTCAAACATGAATCTTTATCTTGTTAGTTTTATTCCTGCATTGACAATTGCTGCATATCTTGCCATGGGCCCTGGTGCATACATTGTGATAATTCAAAGTATGTATCATAAATCTTGGAAATCAAAAGCCAAGATTTTGCCTACATTACTTGTTTACAATGCTGGCATGTCTGTAAATAATAGCGTAGCTGTGTTTGATGCTATTTTTGGAAAGAAAAATGAATTTCTACGAACTCCAAAATATGGAATTGTTAACAAAGAAGATAATTGGAGAGACAAAGCATACAATTTACCTTTTACAAAAACTACATTGCTTGAGATCTTTTTTGGTATCTATGGATTGATGGGAATTTTGATTTCTATATTTTCAAATAATCCTGTTTTTGCACCTATTATTGGGCTACAAACCATTGGTTTTTTTTATATCTCTTACATGAGTCTCTCTCATACAAGATTTAAAAGAATTAAATCCGGCAATATTCCTGTTTTAACCAAGACAGAAAAAATGGCAAAAAGAACATATCAACTATCAATGATTGGGGTAGTTGCAATTATTATTTTTGGAGGGTTTATGGCAATCAATGGATATCATGCTGATGTTTATCCTCTTGATAGGATACGTGGAAATTTAGATGGCATACTTGGTTCAGCTGATCCGGTTTCAATTAAAACTCACTTGATGGCAATTAAACAAGATTTGGCAATTGTTATGGAAAAATTACCTGAAAGTAAAAATCCTGTCTGGGTATTTCCTACCGAATCTACAAGCTTTCTTAGAATAGAACGTGATGTTGATAATATGATTGCAAATGCTGAAACTATTTCTGGAATCTCAGAAGACAATGCTGCATTTCAAACCGGCATGACTAACATTGGCGAACGTGCTCTCGCAATACGTCAAAATATTATGGATGCAACACCATACATGTTTGTTAGCGTATCTAATATTGTGTTTAGTACAATGTGGATAGCTGCAATTTTAGGAATATTTGCGGCTCTAAAGCGAAAGAAAGATCAACTAACTGCATTTGATGAAGCAACTGGCATTTAGGAAATATTTAATTCATTTCGTATTTCATCTACAGCTCTAATACCATAAATATCTCTGATCTGTTGAATTCTAATTGATTCTTTTAGTAAGTCTTTACCAATTGTATTTATCAAAATTGCAAAGATATCACTAAATCTAATCTCCCATTTGTCTGCACAATCTAAAATTTTACTGATTGCCCATTGTCTAACCTCATGTGGTAGTGGAATTTTCTCTCCTGCTTCTATTGATAATCTATCAAATAAATTCACAATTTCTGCTGTTTGTGATGCCATGTTCTCGAGATCTTTTACATCCCCATATTTTGATTCTGAATGCATTCGTATGTTTGATTGATATTCTGATAGCTTTAACAACGCCATCATCTCTTTTGATGTTTCTTTGGTTGCCTTGTTTGTAACATTTTTGACTGATTGCATCTCTTCAAATATTTTATCTGATTTTTTGTGAAATTCTACTGTAGACGCATCTTGTCGTTTTAAAATATCTGATACGGATGAAATTTTTTGTTCTATGCTACCTGTTTTCTCAAACACATTCTTTTTGAAATTTGAAAAATCTTCTTGGACTGATTTTAGTCCTTCTCCTACAAACGCTGCAGAATCTACATTTGCAGCAATTGTGGCAAACTGTTGCTTTAATCCATCTATGACTCCTCCTAAAGAATCCATTTTTGAGGCTTTTCCAGCAATTGCATCAATTGCAATTTTAATTGCACCTAATTCTACACTCAGTTTTGATGCTGAATTCACATTGTCTTTGATCTTTCCAAGTTCTTGATTTAAGCTAGCAATAACCTGAGAGTTAACTTCTATGCTGCCTGTTTTTTTAATTATTCCTTCAACATTGTTTTTTAGATTATCCATCTCTTTACCAATGTCTAGAAATGAATCTGTTTTTCCAGCGACTTTTCTAAGATCATCTCTTACTTCATCAATTCTTTGTGCTATTTTTATTATCATTTGTGAATTGTTTCTCATGGAATTCATGCTATCTTCTACTTGTCGTGATAATTCCTGAGTCTTTGGAGATGATTTTTGTAATTCGTTTATTTTGTTTACTTCTTCTTGTAGTCTTACCGTTTGATCCTTAATTTTTGTAACTAAATTCGATTGGGTTCTTACTTGGCTTAGTCCTGCATAAAGTTTCTGTGTGTCATCTTCTAGAATGTCTATCTGTTTTGATTGTCTCTGTATGCTTTCTAATGTAGAAGTTAATGTGTCAATCATATCTTTCATAGAAACGAGGACTTTTTGATTATCACCAAAAATCTTTGACATTACTTTGATTTCTTTTTGTAATGCCTTGCTGGAATCTGATACTGATGCTACCTTCTTTAGTATTGCAGCTGGTGTGGGTTCACGTTTTATGACCTTTTTTGTTTTATCTGAAATTTTATGTGTTTTCTTTGTTTCTTTGGCAACCATATCTAATAATAATAAAATATGATGATAAAAAAGTTAGGTGTAAAATAAAAAATGTAAAGAGTTACTTGTTGACAACTTCTGGTTCATGAAGTAACTCATGAAAGGTCTTTTCAGCTAGTCCAATTGCTGTGTCGATAAATCCTCTTGGACAATATTCGCATTGAATCATATAGTACGGTAT
The DNA here is from genome assembly GCA_025930495.1 of Nitrososphaeraceae archaeon. Taxonomy (GTDB): domain Archaea; phylum Thermoproteota; class Nitrososphaeria; order Nitrososphaerales; family Nitrosopumilaceae; genus Nitrosarchaeum. The sequence goes on along the minus strand of JAICOU010000024.1, from coordinate 1,910 downwards.
GGTACCGTACTATTAATGTTTAGGTAATTGTGACGTTACCAGTTATGCAGTCAGATACCCCAGGTCATTTCTCTACACTATTTTCAGCTGACCTACTCATCATTCTGCATTTAGATTAATGATAACTAGGCATAAAGAGGTTCAAAACATAATAAATTCACATAAAAGTTATGTTAAATTAAAAATTTTATTTTCATTTGTTGGATTTGTGAGCAATTGTTTTTAAACAAATTTGTTAAATGATACTGTGGATAATTCTATACTTCAGATTGATCTCTCTGGAGTTTATACTATTTTGAGTCAAATTGCAACTGGTTTTGTTGATCAGACTAATCTTCCTCACACCTCATTTGTTACTGATTTAGCTTTTATCATGATTATTGGTGCAATTGTAACTCTTGCATTCTTTAAAATAAAACAACCTCTCATAATTGGATATCTTTTTGCAGGTATGCTGTTGGGGCCTCTGTCTCCTCTCTGGTCTTGGATTCTTCCTTCAGGTAGTCGTCCTTCTGATATGTTGGAAGGTGTAGGAATTTTAACTGACATCTCTGCATTGAATCTATTTTCTGAAATAGGAGTTATTTTACTTCTTTTTGTAATCGGGATTGAATTTCCTTATGCAAAAATCAAAAGTATTGGAAGAATAGCAATTGGTGTAGGTACTATTGGTCTGTTTACAACATTAGGTGCAATTTTTTATGCTGCAAGTTCGCTTGGATTGAATTCTATGGATTCTTTATTTATTGCTGCAGCACTTTCAATTTCTAGTACTGCTGTTATTGTAAAAATTTTAGAAGAGATGGGACGAATAAAAAGAGAATCCACCATTCTTGTATTGGGAATATTAATTGTAGAAGATGTAATTGCTGTCATTTTAATTTCTTCTTTACAATCTATTGCTTTAGTTGGAACTGTATCTGTAGAATCTATTCTGATTGTAGTCATTGTTGCAACAGGCTTGATTGTAGGCACATTTACAATTGGAACAAAAATTATCACTCCATTAATTGATAGAGTTGCTGCATCTGAACGCCATGAAATTTTATTATTGAGTGTTCTTGGAGTGTGTTTTGGCTATGCATTATTGGCAAATATTGTTGGGTTGTCAGTTGCAATAGGTGCTTTTCTTGCAGGTGTCCTAGTTGCCGAATCCAAATCGTCTGAAGTTTCCAAACTCTTGGCAAGCCCCATTAAAGATATGTTTGTAGCCATCTTCTTTGTCTCAGTTGGTGCTCTGATGGATGTGTCTCAACTTCAAAATTATATCTTTATAGCCATTGCACTAATTGCGGTTGCAATTGGCATGAAATTTGGGGGTAATCTTCTTGGCAACTTTTTATTCCGTCAAAAACGTGACAAGGCTATTCGTTCTGCATTCACATTAGCTGCTCCTAGAGGCGAATTCTCAATTGTTATAATAAAAACTGGGGTTGATATTGGGGCAGTAAGTGCATTTTTGTTCCCACTAGTAGGTGTGATTTCTATTATCACTGCATTTCTTTCACCATTTATGATAAAGGCAAGTGATAAAGTGGTTCCAATGTTGGAAAAGAAAAATGTCTGATGAACTCAAAAAATTATCTGAACAAGTACATGATGGTGTGACCACATTTGATTTTGATGGTAAGGATATCCCATGTATAATTTTAGATGAAAGAAAATACGATGAAATAATATCCAAAGTTGCTGGGAAATCTCTTGCAATTAACACTGATCTTAACATATTGCAAGATGGATTGGGTCATGTTTTTGTGGAAATTGTTTTAACCTTTTCTCAAGGTGAAATTGTTGAAAAACTGTTAATCAATGCAAACAAGGATCTGTCTTTTTTTCAATCTCTTGCAAAAACTTCAATGCTTGCACTTTCATCACCAAAATCTCATTATGGAAAAGATAATGTCTTTATG
>JAICOU010000031.1 GCA_025930495.1 Nitrososphaeraceae archaeon | reverse complement strand
CCTAATTTCTTGAGAACTTCTAACAAACGAATTCCATAGATAACGCCAGTGCTGCCAGTAATACCAACTATTAATTTCATTACGAGTTATCTAAAACATATCTGTATTTTATCTATTAGATAGCAAGTCAGCACCTGGAGATTAGATATTGTATTTCTCACCATCATATGCGTCTAATTTTTGTTGTTCCTTTCTTCTTTTGAGCCATAAAGAAATTCCACCTATAGCCATTGCAGATAGCAAAATTACTCCAGCCATCTGTAATTCAAGAGAATACATCATACAATTACCTACAAATCTTTTTAGAAAAATCTTGTGATCATAGAACCAAGCCAAGTAATTGAAAATTAGCTATATTAGTTCCTGTATTGTAGCCAATATATGATTAGTAATTCTGAAATTAAAAAAATTGTAAGTGGTTATTCGGATGTAAGAATAGGAGTCATGGGAAGCCATTCCGCATTAGAAGTTATGGATGGAGCAAAAGATGAAAATTTTCAGACTGTAGTTTATTGTCAAAAAGGTAGAGAAGAACCTTATCAGAGATTTAGTAGGATAGCAGATGAAATCATAGTTTTAAATAAATTCAAAGACATGGCATCACCAAAAATTCAAAAAACTTTGAGAGATACAAACACCATAGTAATTCCACATAGATCACTTACTGTATATCTTGGATACAAAACTCTGGAAAATTCATTCAAGGTGCCAATATTTGGGAATAGAAAATTGTTTCAGGCAGAAGAAAGAACAGCCAAAAGAAATCAGTATTATTTATTAGAAAAAGCAAAGATAAAATTTCCAAAATTATTCAAAGACCCAAAAAGCATCAATAAACCATGTATTGTTAAAGTTCAAGAAATGAAAAGACCGTTAGAACGTGCGTTCTTTACTGTATCATCATACAAAGACTATAAAGAAAAATCCGAAGCAAAGATAAAACAAGGATTAATCTCTAGAAAAGATTTAGAAAAATCAAGCATAGAAGAACTAGCAATTGGAACATACATGAATTTTAATTTCTTTCACACACCAATATCAAAACAAGTTGATTTCATAGGAATAGAGAGAAGACTACAAACTAATGTACATGACTTTAATGCACTTCCTGCAAAACAGCAATTAGACATAGATATTGATTTACAAAATATCGAAGTGGGTCACACTCCAGCAAGCATTAGGGAATCACTACTTGAAAAAGTAATCAAAATGGGAGACAAATTTGTGGCTACTGTTAAAAAAGAATATGCTCCAGGAATTATAGGACCATTTTCACTGCAAAGTGTAATTACAAAAGATTTGGAATTGGTAGTGTATGATGTATCACTTCGTGTTCCAGGTAATCCAATTGTAGCAACTACCAGTCCATACACAAAATATCAATATGGTAAAACCTTTGGAGTAGGCAGAAGAATAGCAATGGAAATAAGACGTGCCCAAGAAGAAGACCGTCTAGATGAAATAGTAACATAGAATTTTATTTAATAATAATGCCAAAGACATATTTCATGGATAATACAAATAATATTTGTTAATTGGCTAGATTAGGAAATATACAGAATACCTAACGTTTTGGTTCAAATAATTAAAAGAACGGTTTTTGTTTGAAACAAAATGCTGGATGCCAGTTAACACTAAAATACAAACTCTTTTTTGTCAGACTTTCATGGAATACACAAATGCCAAGAACAATTTACATCCGGGAAATAATCACAATACTAAAAGAACCAAAATTATGTCCCACGTGCCAAAAAGATGACAGACTAGAAAAAAACGTTGTTTTTGAACGAAGATCTGACGGTCAGACAATACTTTGCACACGTTGTGAAGCATTAACCGTAATTACAAATCACAATCTTAGAGAAGTGGAATTGTCAGCTGCAAAAGACTATCAGGTGATGTTAAAAGAGCCGCATCTCATACGAAAAGTAACATACTAGATTTCAGACACAAGTGTAATAATCAAGAAAGCAACTCTTTAATGATATAATTTCGGACATAGGCAAATTCCCATTCCTTCAAATCGGCGTTCTTACATTCTTCTTTAATTATTAATCCTGCAAGTCCTTTACTCCAAATGTGTCTGTTTACATCATATACCTCTAAAATTTTACCGTGTTTTGTGATTTTGATACTGCCATGACATCTTTGGATAACTTTGGCTGCAATATTTCGATACAAAGCATCAAGATTAGCCATGAAGAATTATTAGTTTTCCGGATATGAAAAATGTTATGATTTGTTAAACAAATATCGAATAATACCCATATATCTTAGAATGTAGAATAATCAATTGCTGATGATTAATAGAAAAGCTATATCTGATTGCTGATGAGTTTGCCGAATTATGAAGCATTTATCATGTATATTTTAGAAGTCCAACAGAGAAGAATAAACCTCTACATATTGGAAAAGAAACGATACTGTAATGGAAGATACCACAGATATTGTACTAGCTGCAAAAAAATTTGCGCATGAAAAACACAAAAATCAAAAAAGAAAAGACGGAGTGACTCCATATTCTGATCATTTAGAGGGAGTTGTAAACAGGCTCAAAAACTTGGGGGTTACAGATAAAGTCGTATTGTGTGCAGCATGGCTTCATGACATCATAGAGAATACAGATGTTACTTTTGATCAGATCAATGAAAGATTTGGAAGAGAAGTGGCAGTAATTGTGTTATCACTATCAAAAGATCAAAACATTCCAAAAAAAGATAAAGAAATGCAATACATCAACCAGTTAAAAGATGCATCATTTCAATCAAAAATTATAAAATTATGTGACATATCTGCAAATCTAAAAGATTTGGCAAATGCACCAATCTCGAAAACTCAGAAAAACAAACAAATCAAAAAGATTTTACATTATCTCAGAATAATTAAAAATGACATATCTGAAAACAAATCAACATATCCAAAAATTCAAGAAATTATTGATGGGGTAAATACAATAAGTATCAAATTTAATCAAAAGCCAATTTTAATTTAGAATGCAAAAATATGCAAGTGTCTACAATTCTAACAGTCATTAAGACAGATTCAAGAATCTATAGTATATCGTTTCAGGCTTCCATGTGTTCTTTAAGGAGATTTTTTCTAACCAGAATTGGAATGTTATACAATGTCCCCAAAGCCATAGCATCAGATGCACGATAATTTCGTAATACCATATCTTTTTTTCCAGTGAAATACAAATTAGCACGCAATACCTCGCCGCTTTCATAAATTTTGACTTTAACCAAAACTAATTCATTTTCTTCACATATTTCTTCCATCATTTTGTAAATTGAGGGTACTGAATCGCCTGCACTTTCAGTAAAGCTGGATATGTGTCTAGCAACTTCGCCAGAAAAAGCCCTCATGTGAAATTCTTTGCCATCATCGCCTTTTAGAACCAACATTCCTTCAACTGCATAAGGATCTACAAACCCAACATAATCAATTTTGACCGATTCATAATCAGGCTCTTGTGCTTGATCAATTTCCATTATATCTACGCATAATGTTTCAATTCAGTGCTTATAAAGATACTAAATAATTGATTGAATTTGTGTTAATTTTTCATAACGATCTGAACAAATGTGCAACCCCAAATTATTTAATGTCAATAATGAAGTAAAGCTTGATGTCACTAAATCCTGAACGCTCGGTATCATACGTTCTTACAAAACATGTCTCATCATACATGAGTAAAGATTTTCTGTTGTTAGATCAAAATACACTAGTTAGAGAAGCAGCTAGAATGCTTCAAGATTCTGAAAGAGACGACATCATTGTAATTGATGACAGACACTTGCCAATTGGGATTGTTACAGATGAAGACATCATAAATAAAATGAGTGAGATCATAACATATGCAGAATCTGCATCTTTGAAAGATATCATGTCTGCGCCGTTAATTACAATTAGGGAAAAGACAACACTGCAGGAAGCACTTCACACAATGAGGGACAGTAAAATTAGAAAACTTCCAGTTGTGTCTAAAAAAAATGAAGTCATTGGAATAATTTTTCAAGGAACTATTGCAAATGTGATAAGAGATGCTACAGCTACTGCACCTCATCTATTTAGTCCTCCCGTAAAAGCGATTTTAGGAAATCTTGGATTTGTATTACAGTTTGCAGGAGTTTTATTTCTTGTTCCTGCAATATTATCGACAATATTAGGAGAGACTGGAACTGCTGCAGGAATTTATCTTACTACAGTACTTTTACTTGTGACAGGATTTTTCCTTAATGCATACGGCGAAAAAGCAAGTCTGAATATTCAACAGGCATCAATTCTGGTATTATCAAGTTTGTTGGTATTATCGCTATTTGGAACAATTCCATATCTGTATGTAATGCCAAGTCAAGAATCAGCAACGGATGGATTTATCAATGCATTTTTTTCAAGCGTATCTGGATTCACCACATCCGGATTGACATTAATTGACGAGCCAGAAAACCTGCCTCAGAGTTTTACATTCTATAGAAGTTTTACACAATTAGTAGGCGGGATGAGTTTTATTTATTTAGTAATCACCGCGCTTTATCCAGAGTCAAAAATACAATCAATGCGAGGTTTTATTTCAGGTAGATCACTACACATGAAAGAGCTTTTTGGAACCATTACAATAATTTTTACAATATACATTGTAATTGTTGTGAGTTTGCTCTATGTATTTGGGGAGTTAAACATCATCGATAATTTTTCATTGGTCATAAGCGCATTTGCAACTGGAGGATTTTTACCAACATCTACAATTCTAAATGACATTGGATGGCAAGAACAAATAATTTTAATGAGTGCAATGATATTTGGAGCATTACCATTTACATTTCACTATTCATTTGTTAGAAAAAAATTTCTCTCACCAAAACTTGGCAAAGAAGTCCTAGCATATTTTATAATTTTATCTGCTGCAATATCATTATTCATTTTGTTTAGTGGATTAGATCCTTTAACTAGTATGTTTTATGCAGTATCAGCCAGTACAACATCAGGATTACATTCACAAGACACTGTAAATTTTAATGGTGCAACACATACAATTTTGATTTTATTAATGATTATAGGAGGATGTGCTTTTTCAACTGCTGGAGGAATTAAGGTTTTTAGATTATTACAGTTAAGAGATTGTGCAAAGTTATTTAGCAAGATATGTCGTTCGGAGTTAAAACCACAAAGAAAAAAAGAATTAATATCAACAGTAATGGTAATAATATTATTTTTAGGAACTATAACTGTAACAGCAGAATATTTGACAACAATTGAAAATAAGAATTTTGAAACTGCATTCTATGAAGCAACTGCCATAATCACTACTACAGGATTAACCTCAGATATAGTAAATTTTGAGACAGACAGTACAGTAAAAATGGTGATAAGTATGTTAATGATAATTGGAAGAATGGAAATTATTGCAGTAATCTACATTTTTGTGCCTAAATTGAGCTAAAAAATATTCGAAAAGACAGAATAGAATTAATTCCATAAGATTCAACGGAGCATTGTTGGAAAACCAAACGACAAGTCACGGTGGAAAAAAACTAATAATTTTAGGATTTGCAACAATAGTAATCATATTCATAATGTATACAAGGTATCAAGATCCAGAATTAATTACACCTGATTCAATAGATGCAATTCAAAGAATCGCTTATGGTTTTTACATAATATTATTGACGGCATTTGGAGCAATAGCATATGGAATGTACAAATATCATAAGGAAAAAGTTGAAAAAAAAGGAGATGACATTGCAACAATTATTGCATTAAGCACATGGAATACAAGAGCAAGAAAAATTTTTGTATTAACGTTTATTGTATATGGAGTCTTTTTTTCACTAGTATCTGGAACACTTGTGTATCAACCAGAAGTAAATTTTGCCACACATTATGGAGCGGTCATACCATCAGGATTTGTATCTCCGTGTTGTGATGCACCTGGGTACATGCCAAAGATCATAGTATATTTGACAGAACATGTAGGATTGCAGATCATACCTATCAATTTAGTGTTGCAAATAATCGTATCATATTTGGTAGGATTAAACATGTCTATTGCAGTTAATGCATATACAATATCAAAAAAAGGCAGTGGGGTAAGTACCATAGGAGCTGCTACAGGGTTATTCATAGCATGTCCAACATGTACAGGGACATTTTTGTCAATTTTTGTAGGAACAGCAAGTGGGATTGCTTTATCTATTGCACTAACACAACTACAAACACTATTCATCGCAGTGTCGATTCCGGTATTATTGATAACACCTTTTGTAATGGCAAAAAAGTTGAGAAATGTAGATGGTAGTTGTAAAATAGATTCTACAAGGTAAATTTTTTCACTTCAGGAATTTTATTATTTCCTATATCATATCCGTCTCGTCTAAGAAATTTCAATGTTAATTTGTAGATTAGCTCATCATGATCCACTTTATCTAATATTTCAGTCCATAGAATCTTACCATATTTTTCAATATGGTCCTTAAATGCGGGATTCATAGATTCCGCCATTTCTTTACACTGATCAAAAGTTTTTCCATTCTTGTATGCGCGAACTCTAGTATCACATGTATCCATAACATACAACAAGTAAAATTCTAAATAAACTAGATGTTAAATCAAATACTAGAAATTCGCAGTAGGAATATGGGGATAAAAACAACAAGAGATTACGTAAAATTTTACATAAATCTAGATATGCAAAATAGTGTTAGTTTTTTGAGTTTTATCAATAATGAGAAAATGGTTTTAAAACACAAGCTAGAAAATATGAAATTAGATAAAAACCCAATTTTAAATGGCATTAGAATTTTAGAGGAATTAATAGATGAAATAAAAACAAACGGTGAAAAGGTAATCTTAGAAAAATATAAAGAGTAAGAAATTCCATTCATCAAAATAAACAAGCAGCCACAAAAAACTAGAAGGAAAATTGTACATTTAAGTAAATGAATTCAATATAAAAAATAAATGGTCCTAGATGCTGATATCATCAAAACAGAAATTTTACGCGTTTTAAATGAAAGTGGAAAAATACGTGGAAATGAACTCACTAGCAGAGTGATAAAAAAAGTAGGAAATGAAAAAATGGTTCATAGAGAAATCAGCGCACTAGTAGAATCTGGAGAGATAGAGAAAAAAATGTACAGCAAGTCACATATCGAATATGAATTGATCAATATATCAGAATCAGTCAATAATCAACTCAAAAGTGTACATAACGAAATTGAGATTATTTTTGAAGAAATAAGAGAGTTTAGCCAAATCATGCAACAAGAGAAAGTAGAATTTCAGGAGAGGTTAAGGACAACAATACATTTTATCCATATCATTCAATCTACTGATGGAGTAATGAAACTTTTATCGCATTATCCAACATTTAAAAAAGATAAAATGTTTTCACAAATCACAAGAAAAATAGCTGATTGTTGGGAAAATATAATGGAAAGTATTGTTCATCAACCTGAAGGAGAATTCCTCAACGAAGTAATAGCAAATTTACGAATGTCACAGATAGGAACACAAAGCGTAAACTAGACAGAACAGATCATAATGTTAAGAAAATTATTGTATGTGTTTTAGTTTATCAGCAACAATTTTGAAAATTTCTTCATTATCAAGCAGTATAAACGGTAAATTATTTTCCTCACATGCTTGACCACTTTCAGTATCTCGGGTAACCAAGAGCATGTTGTTTTCTTTTGCAAAATTGATTACAGAATAATCAGTAGCATTATTGAGATAAATCATATAATTTTTCACAGAAAGGAACTAGCCTAATGGCCAAAACCCCATCAAACCAAGAGAGTTCTTTATCTATGTTATAGCCGTTAAACGCGGATTTAGGATAAGAGTTAGATTCAAGAAAAGCAATTTCGTTTTCAAATAATTGTTTTATTTGATTCTGCATTTCAAAGGTTAGATTATAATTGCAAGTCATCAAATCTATTTGAACATAATAATTTCCATTGATTGGGTTTATTCGTGCCTTGATGAATGGCTGGTTATTTTGCTGACACTCTCTATAATGTCTGTCATATTCGAACATTTTAGAGTCTGCGATGAATTTTTTCAGAGACATTTCATAGAAATATGAAATAATTAGAACTCAGAGTTAAAGATTTGCCGTAAGTTTTTTAATTTTTGTTATTATACGAATTTTTGTGTTAATCGGCATTTCAGGCTCCATAGTAAAATAAACAGTATTTCTTTTAGCATAAGTTACCATTTGGGTTACTTTTTCCCTTTCAACATGAACATAACGGACCTTTCCAAGGGTTCTATCAAACTCGCGTCTCATTTTTCTTCTCTGAGCAACTTGTTTACAAAAATGCTCTTCTTCTTTTTGAGTTTTCAATGAGGTTTTTCCACTTTTCATAATTGCCTCTCTAATGTTACCTTTAGTGTCTATAATTGCAGCAAATCGCATTTTTGGATCTAAATTAATCATAGATTCAACAAGCTTTAGTAGATCAATTTTTGCTGCTCTCATAATGAGATTGAAAGTAAATTTGCTAAATATAATCCATTGAAGTACTTCAAACTTGTATAATATCAGAGATTACAAGAAATTTAATGCCATTTGTAAATTCCTGATCTGAAATTAGACCATCTACCCACCAACGTGTAGTGTTTTTAACCCAATCTGGAATTTGTGCCTCAGATGAATCAGAAGGAACCAAATTAGGAATCAGTATGATTTTCTCTTTGATCATAAATTCCAGTCCGGTTGCAAAATCATCATCGGTAATTTGTTCTTCAATCCACCAGTGAGCATTATTACGAATCCAGTCAGGAATGAAAACATCAATCTGGGTTTTTTCTATAGGATCACCAGATATAACAAAAGGTACAAAAAATTCAACAATTCCATATTTCACATAAATTTTCCATGGGCCTTGAAGTGAATTTGTATCCAAAACATGTGGAATAGCAAAAGTAGAGACACGAGTTACAAAAGAGATTTGTTCACTTTTATTTCCAGTCGAGTCTTCAAACCAATAAACAATATTATTTTCGATTGATTTGCTTGTAATGATTGTAGCATTAATTATTTCTCCAGGTCTATACTGAGATTTATCTAAAAATATGCCAATATCAAGTTCAGACAAAGTAGGTTTTGCAAGTGATTCTGTCAGTACATCAAAAGTCGTTGTAGCAACATTACCATCATAATCAAATTTAACAGTATAAGTTCCAATTTCAGATGACGTGATTCCATCAAATTGTACTCTATTCAAAGAAGATACAGCAGTAATTGTTTTTGTGCTTACTTTTCCAGATGGCGACGTTATAGTCAAAACACCAGAACTTGCAGACAAATCAGGTATTACAATATTAATTTCTACAGAGTCACCTGGATCATAGAGATTTTTATCGCTTCCCAAAAAAATAGTTCCAGAGTTTGTGTCATAAACAACAAAAGGAATATCTACTTTGACATCATAATAGTTTACAACTGCATGATAATTCCCAGGGGAATTAGATTTTAGTAGATCATGCATTGAGAAACGTAGAGAAATATTTGGCTGAGATACTTTGATTTTAACATCATCAACTAGTTTTGCAGGAGTTCCTTTGTCATCTAAAATTTGTATAAATAAGGATTCAGCTTTGGCAGAATTGGGTTCATAATAATTAGTAGAAAATTGAACAGTTGCAATATCATTTGGACCATATGAAAGTTTATCAGTTGCAGCTGAAACAATTAATGGTTCAATTTCAACATCAACTAGTTTTTTGGCATCCTTGTACTGATATTGTATTTGCCAATGTCCAAATTGATTATCAAAGGCATTTCTAGTAATTGTGTGAGTTGTTTTTGATGCTTGGAGACTCGCAATGGAGCCATCAATAGTGGTACCATCGGGTTGGGTTGCATTCCAGCTTATTTCACCGCCAGAATAACCATCAATATCAAGAAAAATTTTAATCCAGTCATTAGGACCAAACAGTTCTTTTTCAGCAATGGCTGAGATTTCAGAGCCATATGCAATTTGAGGAACAATAAATGAGAAAAATATCAAAAAAAACAGAATTTTCATCATATTATTTTGAATCAAAGCGAGTTTATTTCAAAAGATTAACAATGAACGACAGTATTGTGAATCTTCTCATTGGATTGATGGCAGTTATCGAGTCAAGAAATTTAATTGAAATATTGATTTTTGTCTCACCATTATGATGCACATAATGGCAATTGCAAGTATTACAATAGATGTTGCTCCAAATTCAGGCACAATAAAAGTTCCAATTATGGTGAGCAGTTTGGAATCTTCAGGAATAGAAATAGAAATGGTGTTTAGATCATTGTCTTTGGAATGTTCATAGTCAGTGATCTTTTCTCCGTCAACTATTATGACAAATGGGCCATCAATAAGATCAGCAGGTAAACGAATTTTCAGAGTACTATCATCATATTGTGAATGCCCAAGTATTTCAAAGGTAAGTAATTTTTGCTTTTCATCAACTAAAGTAAGAGACAGAGCTCGATTAAACCTATACTCTACATCAAACACTGCATTGCCATCACCTATGGTTTGTCCGACATCAGGAATTATCTTATATCCATCAGTAACTGAAACAATTCCAGTCATCCATGGATGAATAACACAATAGTATGGATATTGACCTTTTTTATCAAATGTGAATTGGTATGTCTGTCCAGGATTCAAAAAATCAGTGTTTCCAAAAATACCATCTGGTCCATCACTAGGAGTTCCTGATGTAACAGTGTGCACTGTAGTATCTGCATTTTTCCATGCAACAGTGTCGTCAATTAAAATATCAATATCACCAGTAGCTAATCCCGATTTTTCATTTTGCCAAAAATATGGTGCGTCTGGACTTGCAGCTCCTGTGGGTATGTTAATGTCATAACTTGAAGCAAAAACAAGAGTAGGAGCAACAGAAAATAGCATAATCAATGTCATCAAAAATAAAATGTTCATACTAGTTAGAAACCAATTTAATTTAAAGGGGTTATGGTGTTTAAAAATAATCACAAAATTATCGGAGTTTATTAGATGGCATACCTGTAATTAGTCAATGAAAAGCGATGTTGTAATTATTGTCGTAGGTGTAATTATGATATCATGTGGGCTGGTAATGTTTTATGCGGTTCAGAGCAGCCCCCAGATAGAGCCTTTCTTTAGAACAATAAAGCATGCAGGGACATTTATTGGATTATTAGGTATGGGCGTAACGCTGGCAGGGGTTTTGTTGTATTTGATAAATAGAAACCAACCGCAGATTCAAGATTTTGATATTCGAGAATAGTTAATTCAGAACATTATATGCTAGATAGCATCTTTTTGAATTCATCTACTGGAACAACAAACTTGCATGTCTTGCAAAATAACACTTCCTTGTTTACCATATCTCGTAGTGTTGTGGGAATTTTTCCACAATAAAGAGATACACCGTCACAGTTTGGACAACATGCAAGTAAAGGCTTCATGCCAAATTCATTTTTGAGATTCAGTAAGTTAGTTAGGCATTTCTTGTATATTAGTAACAAGTAGAAATCATACTAAAGCAGGAATGCAGAAATTATAATAATGCATGAAGCCAACTTTAAAAATTGTCAGAGAAAATTGAGCTAGGAGTATATCTAAAAGATGAAGGAGGGTATGAAATAGTTTTAAAATCATTAAACCATTACAAAAAAAGATTAAGAACAATAGGGAATAGTCCGGAATTAAAAGACTCATCGGCCATGTTTGGAACAATACTACAACAGGAAGCAATGAAGACCATACCAAAAATCGATGAGATAATAAAAAAAATTCAAGATTGCTTATCAGATAATAAATTACTTAATTCTTTAAGTAATGACTCACCATTTTTACTAAAAGCACTTTTGTGCTACGAGTCAGATATCAAAAAAGCTCAAGATACGGGACATGAATACTTTTTAAAATTAGTAGGGGATTTGCCGCTAGTCAAAAATGACTTGGAAATAATTAAAAATGCAACAAACAAAATCAGAGAATTTTCAGTTTAATCATATTCCTTGAATATACCAATCAAGGTACGGTTTGAGATTTTTACATAGTTTTTTCTTTTCAACATCATCATTTATGCCTAGAATTGCCTGAATTTTTCCTTGAAGGTAAGTTTGCGTAATGTCACTTTTAAGATGGGGCTGAATTTGGGTTAAAATTTCAAGGATTTTATCAGAGGAGGTATGATCAAAATCATTTAAAATTTGTTTAACTTGATCTTGCAATGACATTATAGAATCCAAAGTAAATATCCATTATTATTTTATCAAGATATTTTTTCGATAAGATCATTATCATTCCATGTAAGACGAAATTTTCCAACGACTCTGAAAAGTTGCAATTTTCCACCTTTTTTAAATTTTAATTTATATGAATTCTGAGATGTGTCATAAATCTCCAAAGAAACATCGTCAGTAATGGTTTGAAAAGTCACAGGATTGCCAGATATTTCCTTCCACTCATTTGGCTCAAAATCCAGATAAAATTTAGTGTATAGCAGTCCCATTTTCAAAGATAGTAAAACAATCCGGAATAAAAACCAGATAGCCATTAATTGGAGATTATTCTAATTCCTGATAGTCTTTTGGCATACTAGTACTAAGATAACTCATTACCGTAGGATAGATGGTATCATGGTCTTTATCATTATGAATTATAGTAAAAAGACTATGAATTAGCTGTTGAATTTCTAGATGCTCATCACGATACAAAGTTTTGTGTGGGTTTTTGTTTGAATCTAAAAGAGTGAATCCATTATCAGTTTGTAGTATGTTTTTTAGTAATGAATTTGCTATTGTGATTTTTTCATTTACATCTTTATGTTGATAGTCAGTTTCAAGTTTTTTTATGTAGATTTTTAGATTGTGAAAAGACGTGTTTGTGATTCTTTCAATATGTTGTTGAAATTTAGTAGCATAATTTAATGTCGGAACATAGAATTTCATGTTTCCTTTTTTTTGAACTGAAACTATCTCTTTTTCAAGCAATGAATCTCTTGTCTTTTCAAATGTAGTTTTTGCCATATATTCAGGAACTATAATTTTGAGCAATGCGTTATGATGTATGTTGGGATTGTTTTTGATACAGTCCAGAACAATCCTCTCACGCTCATATAGTTCTGAGTTGGGCTCAAGATAGGTCATTATTACTAGGTCGACCTAGTATATACAGGTCAAGTATTTATCAATATCGACAAGATTTGAAAGGAAAAGAGATTCTTGAATTCGGACAAAAACGTTCTGGTTGATGAATTGAATCCCTCAATGATGGAATTACCATAAAATACGTGACTGTGACCTTAAATTTTTTTTGATTTAAGCAAAGATGCAAATTTAGATAGTTTTTGAGATATTTCATATAATTCAGCTAGTTTTGATTTGCATGATGATGAGCAAAATTCTGTGGGTTCTCCAATTTCTTGTAAACAATAGATACAATGATAGACTTTGTTGGGGTTTTTACCTAATTGCCATTTTATAAAATCCGTCTTCCAATACCCGCGTTCTCCAGTTTTTATGTTAATACCTCCTTTTGGATCGTGCATCCATCTCTTTGTTGTTTTTGGATAGAATGGACTACTCCATTTTTCTAAATTTTTATCCCATGTAATATTATGTTCACGTAGAAATTCAGATAAAGATTCTGAATGGCTCAATGAATTATTTAGAATGTTCTTATATACAAATTTTTCAACTAGCGATTGTGTACTGTCTATTTCCCTACACATTGGGAAGATTTCCTTTTTATTCTCATGTCGATAAAAAGGTAACACTCCTTCATTACGAATAAAAAGATCCCAATTCTCGTTATAACATTCAGTATGATTTGTTGAGAATGCTAAATATATTTAAGAGTAAAAATTAAGAAATATGAATACAATGATGTTCATTTCTATTTTATCTTTATCTCTTTTGTTCTCCATAGCATTTACTCCTGTTTATTCGGATGATCTAATTGTCTTAGGAAAAGGTCATGCTCCAATCTATGTTTCAAATACTGATAGTGGCCGTTTTGATTTTGATAATAATGGAACTGCAGATTATTTTGTAAGAGCACATTATACAGGTAACTCTCATCAACTTCTAAAAATTGATTATAAAATACAAGATGAATGTGTTGACTTAGGTCCAAAAGATGCCTCAGATGTTGGCGGCGATACATTTGAGGATGCAGCAATGAAAATTGGTTTTTCAACAATTAATAGACAATGGATAATTGATGAAGCCACTGTTTGGAATACTTGGTTTAAATTAAAGAACAATGATAATAATAATTTAATTGATTTGGTCTTTTTACCGCCAGTGTCCCCCTCTCCTTTTGATGATGATATTCGTGGAGATGACATAATTCAAGGATCTGATAAACATGGGTCATTCCAACATTTCTCTTCAATAAAAGAATTAAACGGTCAATCGGGTTGGGAAGGTTCTATATTTTTGAATGCACCGTCTGGGAATTATTTTTTATGGACTATACACCCAGGAGGTGGATTTGGTGGTTGTGATGGTTTACTCGGATTTAGCATCCCAATTTCTATTACTGAATAGATTGAAT
>JAICOU010000051.1 GCA_025930495.1 Nitrososphaeraceae archaeon | reverse complement strand
CGTAACTTTGTTCGTTCAATAATTGAGATTAGAAATTGCTTTCATAATATTCGACCTCAATGATAATTAACATAATGCTAAAAGAGTTAGACCAATTTTATCTCGTTTTAGAATTAGACCAAAAAGGCAATCTTATGAGTATGAACGTGATTTTACCATAAAAACAGTCAAAAACAGATTAGGCATCTATGATATATCAAAAATCGGAAACACTAGAATATCCAAGTGTTACATCTAGTCTATGCGAATAGCATACAGTTTAGGCTCGCTTCTTAGCATAAATCAAGTTTTAGAATGCTCAGAGATATTATCTCATACTAGTGTAGATACAATTTGGATTCCAGAGACATGGGGGATGGAAAACTTTTCCATGCTAAGTGCAGTATCACAAATAGCATCAAAACCAAAAATAGGCTCATCTATAATCAACATCTACTCTAGAAGCCCTTCATCTATTGCAATGGGAGCTGCAACAGTAGACAGTCTCTCAAATGGCAGACTAGTGCTAGGTCTTGGAACAAGCAGTACTCCAATAGTAGAAGATTTTCACGGATACAAATTTGAAGATCCTGTTTTAAGAATGAAAGAATATGTGGAGATTATCAAACTAGTGTTATCTGGAAAGCAAGTTAATTATTCAGGAAAAATTTTTAATTTGAAAAACTTTACATTATTAATAAAACCATATAGAATGAAAATTCCAATATATTTAGCTGCAGTTAATCAAAAAATGATAGATTTAACATGGAAAGTTTCAGATGGTGTGATCTTTTATTTACGTCCACTAAATGAAATGAAAAAAACCATACAAAAAATGCAATCAAAAAGAAAAATAGATGTCACATGTCAAATAATTAGTTGTGTATCTAATGATGCAGAAATTGCAATAACTAGGGCCAAACAAACACTTGCATTTTATATTTCTGTTGGAAAAATATACCGTGAGTTTTTATCAAAAAATGGATTTGAAACTGAAACTAGAAATATTTTTGATGAATTCAAAATGTCTGGATTCAAATCAAATCATGAATTAATCTCAGATAACATGCTAAAATCATTGACAATTGCAGGCACACCTGATCAATGTATTAAACAGTTACAAAAATTCCGTGAAACAGGAGTAGATTTACCAACAATACAATTCAATCCAGTTGGAGATATGATGGATTCTTTTAGATTATTTACAGATACCTTTTCTGAGGAAAAATAATGCCCAAAGTAGGAATTGCATCTTATGGAATCACAAAGTTTTCAAAAGATGATTTAAAAATTGAATCTGTTTTATTAAAATCAACAAAAAACCTGTTTGATAACAGTCCTAATTTGAGTCGTAATGATATTGATGCAGTGTTAGTATCTACCAATAATAACTCCAAATATCTGTCTGCAATATTATCTGAAATGTCTGGAATTGAGCCTAAAATTGCCCATTCTATTGAAAGTTTATGCAATTCTGGAACAAATGCAATCGTATCTGCATATTCGTACATTGTATCAGGATTGGCAGACGTGGTTTTAGTATCAGGGGCTGAAAGATACGATAGCCCCGGACAAATTTTAGAATGGGATAATTCCAGGGGGGAATTCAAGCACCCTATTTTTTGGGCAAGTATTTTAACAAAAGCATACAAAAGAGAATTTTCAGTTACTGATGAAGAACTGGCAATAGTACCAGTAAAAAATCACAAACAAGCTCAAAGTAATCCTAATGCACTTTCAGAAAAAACATATTCATTAGAAGATGTAATAAACTCTAAAAAATTAACAGATGATCTTAGATTGCTTGATTGCTCAAGACCATGTACAGGCGGAGCATCAATATTACTTGCTTCAGAGAATATGTGTAAAAAATTTACAGATGAACCAATTTGGATCACAGGAATAGGACAAAAAACAACATCTGCTGGATTTACAAAAAACATGACATTTAGTTCCATGGAATCAACACACATTGCTGCATCAACTGCATTTAAAATGTCAAAACACAATGTAAAAGATATAGATGTTGCAGAAGTTCATGATGCATTTTCTGTCTGTGAGCCAATGGCTTTAGAATCACTAGGACTCACAGATAAAGGAAAAGGCATGAACATGATAAAAGAATTATACACTACAAATAATTTAAAAATTAATCCAAGAGGGGGATTGATTGGGTCAGGACATCCATTAGGGGCAACTGGAATAGCACAAACCATTGAAATTACTCAGCAATTACAATCATGTGCAAACAAAAGACAAATTGAGAATGCAAAAATAGGATTAGTTCATAACATGTCTGCAGCAGCTACATCATCTACAGTTTTGGTCTTGGAAAGATGAATTTTGAATTAGAGTTAAAAAAAGGAAACTTTATCATAGCTGAATGTATACATTGTAAAAAAATAGTATGGCCACCATCTGAATTTTGCAATCAATGTTTTAAAGAGGTGTCTTGGAGAAAAGGCTCACAAGAAGGTAAGATTATTGAATTTTCAAAGCAAAACAACGAGTATTTTTGTCTTGTAGAAATTGAAAATACCATAAAAATAATGGGCAAATTATCATCTGGAATTCCAAATACAGGACAACGTGTCAAGATAGAAAGATGTGGAATAAAAGATGACAATTATTACTTTGAAATATCCTTGATATGATCAGGCAAATTCTGTATAGATATAAGGTGTATCTGTAAGTTGATCAAAAGTCCAAATGGTTGGAAGTGTGACTGTTTTTATTACTTTTAGACCATGTTTGTAAATCAACGAGCTCCACCCACCTTCCGATTGATTGTCCGATAGTTGTCTCTTTGAGTTAGTGCCTGCAAAAACAATACATGTATTTTTTTTAAGATTAGTTTTAGAAATTTTTTCTATGATATTTATTGCCAAAACATCTCCTCCCATTTGCGGCAATCCACCAATAAAAAATACAGGACGTGTTAAATTCAATGAAGAGTAATCAAATTCAATGGCATCTGCACAAATAGGATTAAAATTGACTTTTGTTGCAACTGAAATTGTATTTTGAAGATCTACCAGCACATCATCAATTTCAATGCTTGTTGCTTGCAAGTCTAAAATTTTTGCACAGTATGCAATTCTGCCATCTCCAGAACCAATGTCCACTAATTCTTTGTAATCAAAACTTTTTGCAATAGATGCTGCAATATATGCTGAAAGAATCCAAGTTGGATAAAATGGCTGACAGCTAGAGCCGTGCTTGATACTATTGAGCCAGTATTCATTAATGTCTCCTTCATATACTTTACACAAAATACATCCAATCTTTTGTTCATAGGAATTATGATAGATTGGATTTTTTGCAGCAAAATTATGCAGTGATTTCAAATGATCATCGCGTATTGGAAAAGATTCTGAGGCAGAAATAGGAATGAATTCCTGGATATGGCTATGTCTAGTATATGATTGTGTAAATTCTTGTTTTAACATGACTAGGTTTTTGGCGATTTGTTCGAGCATCATAAATGCCTCTAAAATGAGATTGATAAACTCATTGTAACACAACTATGAAAATACAAGTTTTTTAATCTCTTGATATATTATTTTCAGAGTTATTCTGTAATTACCTACCTTACTATATCTAAACTAGACATAAAGAAACATGAGTAGTAAAATGACTTCAATTTCATTAACAAAACCAAAAAAAGATAATAAAAAAATTGCACGAACACGTAGACAACGTGGATATCATTGGGAAGACACATTGGTAAAAAGATTCAATTCTGCTGAAAACTGGAAAGCTTTCAGATTAGGTTCTCCAAGTGTAGCATTGCCAGATGTTTTAGCAGTAAATACCCAAAATAGCATGATTTTCACCATAGAGGCAAAATCAGGCACAAGCACATCTCTTCCTGTTCCAGCAGATCAGATTGAGCGATGCCAAAAATGGATCAAGACATTTGATATATACAAAGACAGAAAGGTAATACTTGCATTCAAATTCCTTTCAAAAAAAAGAATAGGGTTAGGGCAATACGAAAGTAGAGAATTGAGAGAATTTTACAAGATTTGGGATGATTCTAAAGTGATAACCGATTGTGTTTGCACCTATGATGGAGAGGTATTTGCAAAAATAGATGGAAAAAGAGAGAAACTAGATCTTAAAGAACACACAATGCCATTTAAAACAAAACACAGGCCTAGTGCCTAATTGTCTACAATAGTAGCAGTGTTTTTTAATGATTAATGATTAATGACATTATGGAAGAGGATAATTTGGCCAAATCTCAGATAGGAGCAAATGAGATGCCTTCAAAGTCATTACTGGAGACTGCATCTGAATCAAAAGGAACCAATTCTAGAATAGTCTTTGAAGAATTTACAGATGAGAGAACATTGATCAGTTATGATGTGTTTGGAAAAAAACAAATGAAAATTAAAGTTTTAGAAGTTTCAGATGAAAACCCACCATCAAAATGGAAGTTTGGAGATCGTGTTAAAGTAAGCAAAATACTTGTCACAATAAAACACCTAACCTCACAAGAAATTGAAGAAGGTGAATTTGACATTGAGGCAATAGAACGAGAATTGGCAGAAAAACGACATTATACATCAACAAACAGATGGATACCTACAACTGATATCAAAAATGGATATGTTGTAGGTTCAAGACATACAACACTAATTAGCGATGCATCGGCTTTGGATTACATAGTATTCTAACTTGATAAAATCGATGCATCAAACATCAACATATTTCAACTAAAAACCTTTAAGGAACTGAATTTGAAATCTGGAATATGATTACAAAGACGATAAAAGTTAATGGTACAGAGTTTAGACTCACATTAACTGATCAAGTAATTAGCCATGTAAATAATCTCAAAAATCTGTATAATGCAGCATATGAAGATCCGGAGAGTTTTGAGGAAGTAAGTGCTGAGATTTCAAGTACTATTAATGAGATTGCAACTGCAGTAGAACCAGAAGCATCAGACGGTGATCTTGATGGATTAATTCAAGAAATAATAAAAGTTGTAGATAGTAAAGCAGCAGAAATGGAACAAGAATTAGAAGGGAAACCAGACAAACCTACTACAAAAAAACATAAATCAAAAAAATAGAACCATTTGACCTGAAAATCAGAAAAATTTGCAGTATTGGTTATATTGTAATTAGTTTATCTAAAGATATGACAGGTGGTTGTGAGTGTGGAATATGTGATCATCCAACAGAAGAAGAATGTGTTGAAAAAGAATGCAAATGTTGTTTAAATTTTCATGAAAGATCAGGCTCAAAAAGAAAGTAAATCATTAATTTCATTATAAATTAATCATGTTCTTTGTGACAACTGCATTTTTTTGCTACATGACGAGAACAACCAATTAAACGATGATCTTTACAACCACATAAAATGCATTGTTTTTTATTTTTCATAATTCTATAGTTTTTCTACCATGTATTCAATATTATCCATTAATTTCTTATCTGCCAAAGATTCAAGAATTTTCAATCTCATGTTTTTTAATCTATTAGAATCTTCAGAGTATAAGGGAGCCATGGTTTCTATCTCTTTTTCAAAAGAGTAATTTTCTAAATAATGCTCAAATTTAGATTTTAAATCTGAAAAATCAGTTGATTGAAATTTTTCAGTATCCATCTTGTTAATTAATACCTGAAAAAAACCATTGATCTTCAAGATTTCCTTTTTAATAATGACCAAATCTCCAGGTTTATCTTCAAGTTTTGCAAGTGTGTTGTGGGCAACTATGATCTTTTCTAAAACATTTTTCAAATATGCATGATAAGTTACCATACTTAGCTTTAGATTGTTGTAATCTAATCTAAAAGTTTAGGAAAACAATTCTTAGTTTGATAGGATTTTACTCTTAACTTTAAATTATCACTGCTTCCGCTAACTGACAATGCAAGGTGACGCTTATCTCAAGTGTATAGATATTCATTGTGGATTAGAATATCCAATAAAAAGCATCAACGTTGAATGTGAAAATGGTCACCTTTTAGATGTAAAATACAAAAATAAGCCCTCAGATACTCTAAAAGAGGTATTTTATCAGAGACGAAATTCTCAGGGAAACATCTTCAATGAAAGTGGAGTTTGGAGATTTAGGGAGTTGCTAAATTTTTGCCAAATAGATACTGAAAATATTGAGGAATGTTCAAAATATTTAGTTTCATTAGATGGCGCAGAAGGCAGACAATCAAAACCATATCAAATGTCAAAAGTAGCAGAGTTCATAGGAATTTCTAATGACAAGTTATGGCTACAGCCAGAAGGATACAATCCAAGCGGTTCATTCAAAGATAATGGAATGGCAAGTGCAGTAACACATGCCAAGATGGTAGGTGCAAAAAAAATTGTTTGTGCATCTACTGGAAATACTTCAGCTTCTGCAGGTATGTTTGCAGCAAATGAAGGAATACATTGCGATGTATACATCCCATCAGGCCAAATTGCTCCAGGGAAGTTAAGTCAGGCATATCAATTTGGAGCTCAAATAGTTGAAGTGAATGGAAATTTTGATGATGCGCTAAAACAATCCCTTGATGATGCAAAAAATCACCATGGGTATACAGTGAATTCTGTAAATCCATTTAGAATTGAAGGACAAAAAACAATTCCATACAGAGCATTAGAGTATTTGAAATGGGAATCTCCTGATTGGATTGTATATCCAGGAGGAGCACTTGGAAATACATCTAGTTGTGGAAAGGCATTAATGGAATTATACCAATGGGGCTGGATAAAAAAAATACCACGAATTGCAGTAATTAATTCTGAAGGTGCAAGTACATTATCTGATTTGTATAATGGTAAATTTGAAAGAGAAGAACTACGATGGAACAAAGGTAATGCAAATACCGAATTAATTACAAGATACTATGATCATTTAGACAAGGAAGGAATTAGACCAAAAACAAAAGCTACTGCCATACAAATTGGGAGACCTGCAAATATCCTAAAAGGGCTACGTGCCTTGGAATTTACTAATGGAGTGGTAACCACAGTCTCTGATTCAGAGATGTTAGATGGCATGTCAGTTGTAGGTCTGAATGGATTTGATTGCGAGATGGCATCAGGGGCATCAGTTGTTGGAATTAAAAAACTGATAAATGAAGAGATAATTAAAAAAGACGATATAGTTGTAGGAATTCTCACAGGCAGGCAAAAAGACGCAATGCTGCCAGTAGAGTACCACAATAATCCTAAAAATAAATTTGCAATTCCTCCTAAAAATTAGCCTCAATTAAGCAATTTATTTTATTAAATATCATTTTGATGTCTTAAGCCTTAAAAGTGGGTTTTACAAAACATTACCAACCAAGAGATGGTGCATAAAAAATAAAATGAAGAACCTGTATTGTTCTGACAAACTTTTTTGGAGGATCAAATGGTAGAAATCTGGGAGTACCTTGCATTATCTGTTCTCATAGGGTTATCAGCATTTTTCAGTGGAACCGAAGTTGCAATGGTTAGAATTAGAAAATCCACCGTAACTCAATTATTAAAACAAAAAGCAAAGGGGTCAAAGGCATTGCACAAATTCACATCCAATCCAAGTTGGATGATGTCAAGTGTTAATCTAGGAAACAACCTTGTTAATGTAGCAGCATCAGTTCTAGCAACAAAGATTGCAACTGATATCTTTGGAAATGAAGGATTAGGAATTACGATAGGAATTATGACATTTATCATTTTAGTGTTCGGTGAAATCACACCTAAAATATATGCTAATGCCAATTCTACCAAAATTGCACTTAGAAGTGCTCCCATATTGTTGATTTTTAGCTATGCATTATGGCCAGTCGTAAAACTCTTTGAAATAATTACAAAGACAATGATCAGATTAACTGGAAGTAGCTATCATCCACCACCGATCACCGAAGAGGAGATCAAAGGAATAGTAGCACAAGGTTTAGTTGATAACATACTTGAGAAAGATGAAAGTGAACTAGTTCACAGTGCCTTAGAATTTGACGATACTGTAATTAGAACAGTAATGACACCACGAACAAAAATGTTCACATTGCCTGCAAAAATGCTTCTCTTGGATGCTCTTCCTCTAATTAATGAAAACCCTCATTCCAGAATACCGATTTTTGGACAAACACAGGATGATATTGTTGGATTTGTCCATGTAAGAGATATTTTAACACATATAGAAAAAGAAGACAAGATGATTACGCTAGAACAAGTTTCAAGAAAACCTGTCTTTGCATCTCAAGAAAAAATGGTAAGCTCACTACTCAAAGAAATGAAAGGAAGAAAAACACACATGGCCATTGTTATTGATGAACATGGTGGGGTAGAAGGATTAGTCACACTAGAAGATCTTATAGAAGAAATAGTTGGAGACATTGAAGATGAAACAGATGACACACCACCAAAAGAATTTGAATCT
>JAICOU010000048.1 GCA_025930495.1 Nitrososphaeraceae archaeon | reverse complement strand
CTGTTATCTTGCCAATAACCAATACAGAATCCAAAGATTGTATTTCAGTTTGAGAAGTACTCAACTCAATCATTGGCTCTGCAAAAGCAGAGATTGGAATCGATATTGCAACTAAAACTAGCAATGCAATCTTGAGCACTTTATTTATGAGAAACTATTTGTATATTAATTATCCTATACAAATCAACGATAATCTTCGGATCTATGATTTAAAACATAAACTAGATTTTTTAGAAAAAAGGGACAAGTCATCCAACCCCTACAATACATCAAAAATGAGTGACGCCAAGTACCAGAATCTAAACTCCAATCTGATTAAAGGGATGATTTGTAATATCTTGATGTATGTTGGCATGCAGTTCTTGCTTGAACGTAAGATCGCACCTATAACATTTCCATGATTTCATATTTGACAGAGACAGATTTTTGAATATAACAACAGCGTAGAAATCATTCATAGTAATGATCTGTATCTGTTAAAAGTAACTAAATACTGATTATCCCTAAATTAGATAATTCACTGCCAATACCATACCCAATTAGGGCAATTCCAGTACCAAGCCCTGCCATTTCCAAACCTCCAACTAGTTTGCTAGTATTTGCCATTCTTGATTTAATCACACCAACAGTAAAAGATGTTGAAACACTAATTCCTATTGCAACAAAAAGGGCGTCCAACCCAGAGAGAAAAAAGAAGGGCAATATAGGCAACATTCCACCAACTAGAAAAGAAACAAACATTCGAAGTGCACTTTTCAGAGGACTACCTGCAATATCCAAATTCAAATTGAGTTCTTCGGTGAGCATTGTATCAAGCCATACTTTCTTATCAGAAGTTATCTTGTCTACAATCATTTCAAGTTCTTTTCCAGAAAAACCCTTAGCTATGTAGATGTCTTCTATTTCTTTTCTTTCGTCATCTGGTTTATGTTCAATTTCCCATTTCTCACGTTCAATTTCTGATGTCAGTAATTGTCTTTGTGTTTTTACCGCAAGATAATTTTGAACAGCCATTGCTTTTGCACCAGTAAACATCCCAACTAATGCAGCAAGAATTATTATGTTGGCTGAAACATCAGCACCTCCAACTCCAGCAGCAATACCTAACGATGTATTTATTCCATCACCAAAACCGAAAACAAAATCGCGCATTGCACTGGATTCCTTAAGATGTGGTTCAAGGTGTCGTGGTTCAGATATTTCTCTCAACAGATATGTTTTCAAATATCACCTTAATGGAGTTTTTGATATTTTGAGTTTAATTTTGCTACAGTAACGAATGAAATACTATCTGAATGAAAAAAATTTAGTTAAAAATTGTAATCGACTGATTCATCAGGGATTTTGTTGGGATTACAATGCTTTCATTCCTATCATTGGTTACAACAATATGAAGTAAATGTGATGCAGTAATAGTTCCGGTAACCTCACCTATCTTGACTTTTTGTCCTACTTTAAGAATAGTGCGTTGAGTTGATGCACCCATAATTGAACCAGGCAGTATGTCTTTTAGTGTAAATCCTAATCCTACTGCAATTGACACACCTATAGCAACTGCGATACTCCATGCAAATGCAGATACTAAAATTGGAATTATATCTTGTCCAACACCAAGCTGTGTGAAACCAATGGCAAATACTATGCCGTAAATAACTGCCTTGATTATACCTATTATAATTCGCGGACTAGCAATATGATGATCGAATAATTGATGTTCAATCCATTTGCTGACATAGCCAACAACAATAGAACCAATTACAATAATCAATACGAATGCAAGGAGATTAGGAACCCAAAGCCACAGGCTTGTAAGTCCAGATGAAAGTTGTTCAAACTGTAATGCATTAACTGCTGCAACTATGAAGAATAAGTAGACAAACCAACGAATTGTGGCTGAAATGAGTTTTACAGAGTTGAATTTTCCATATACTCCCTCGGTAACGTGTAATTCTTGATTTTTCTGACTAGTTTTTTGGAGAATACTTGCTGTAGCTTTAGTTGCAGCTCTGCCTACTAGTTTACCAGCAATAAAACCAATTATAAGCAAAATGGCAGCTGCGATTATCTTTGGAAGGCTATCTGCAACACTTACTGCAAATTCTTGTAATGCATCACCTGTTGGCACATAGATCCCTTCAAGAAAACTTTCTTGTGCAAATGCAGAATTAAAACTAATTAAAACTAGGGATAATGTTAAAACTGCAATCAGATAATTTTTTGAACTTTGCATTATTTTTTTCAGACCATTTATTGAACTATTATACTTTGCTACTTCAAAATATTGATCTAGTAATTTATTGCATGTACATTTTTTGTTTATCCGATCTGGTATCTTGAATTTATTACACACATTTCATTAGAATTGATGTATCACATTAGATCATTTGAAGAAGGGTTTCTAGATAGTATTTGTTTATTCTAGTCCAATAGAGCTAGATGAAGAAATTCCAGATGGAGTTGATGGGAATTTATCACCAACACGAGTTCCAGCAACTGCTGCTGCCTCTTTGAGTATATTTTCAGTTTCCTCATTAGATGCTACATCAGAATCAAAGCTTCCTTCAAATGAGCCAGATAGCGACTCATTTAGAATTCCAAATAGGGATTCAAATTCATGGCTTACCTCAGGCATTATTTTTCCTAAAGCAGGCTTTAATGCATTCATGGTTGCAAGAATTGGTCGTAGTGAAACCATTGCATCACCTAAATCTTGAACTGTTGACAATCTAAGATTAACTTGTTCTAATGACATTTTAAGAGTGGTTAGAATTTTTTTATTTTTTCTTAATTCTACTAGTTCGTTTGCAAGTATTCTACCAGTTGTTGAATCATGGTTCTTTTTTGCCAATACGATTTTATTAAATAATTTTGAATCTTTTTCGTCTAAACTTTTTACTTTGTAATCAAGAGAAGATACAGTTTTAGTTAATTGTACAAGAGAATTTTGAATTCTTGGTTTTAATGGTGATTCTTGTTTTAGTCCACGAAGATGATCTGAAAGTCCTTTTGATTGTGGATTATTCCAATTTTGTTGCATGAAATTCTATTTTACGTCATAAAATAAGATCATAATTAGAGGTGTCTAAGATATTACACAAAAAAGATAGCTTTGGAGTATTTTGGTATTCTGGACATGTCAAACTAAGGAAATTCATGAATCAATATATTGAACAAACAGGCATGATTTGTGTGAACAAGTCTTTTGAGAGGCCTAATTGGGATGAATATTTTATGCTTCAAGCAGAATTGGCAAAACTTCGCTCAAATTGTATGACTAGACAGGTAGGAGCGGTAATTGTACGCAAAAATAGACAGCTGGCAACAGGATATAATGGAACACCACCAGGAATCAAAAATTGTTTTGACGGAGGATGTAAGCGATGTCAATTAAGAATGGAAGGAAAGATAGAATCAGGAGCATCATTGGATAGATGTCTTTGCAATCATGCAGAAGCTAATGCCATAATGCATTGCGCAATTTTAGGAATTGAAGCTGGGATTGCAGGGGCCATACTGTACACTACATTTGTTCCATGTTTAGAATGCACAAAGATGGCAATTACAATTGGGATTAGAAAATTTGTCTGTCTTGACTCTTATCCAGAAACAGATTTTGAATTATTAAAAGAAGCTGGTGTTGAAGTTGTTCAGCTTGATAAAAGCAGAATCACCAAATGGGCAAAAGAATTAGTCAGCACATATGAAAAATCTAACTAAGTGATCACATGCAGATTAACGTTAAAGAAACAGAAAAGATCACATCAATGCCACCATCAATGCTAGTATCTGCAACATATGACAACATAACAAGATCTGCAGTGTTAAAATTCTACGAACCAGTATCACAGAAATTAATTTTATGGCATGACGAAACAGGACACAAACCATACTGCTACTCCAGATTATCTGTAGATGAATTAGATTTTCTGCAAGAAAGAGATGATATTTTAGAAATTAAAACGGTGAAGCGCTATGATTTAATAAAAGATGAAGAAATCAGCATGTCAAAAATAACAGTAGCAGATCCACTTACAATAGGAGGAACTACAGGGGACAAAAGTATTAGAAACATAATTGAAACATGGGAATCAGATATCAAATATTATGAGAATTATCTTTACGATAGATCACTAATTGTTGGAAAATATTATGAAATAATAGACGGAAAAATAAAACCCCATGATTTAGAAATAGCAGACGAGGTCAAACTTGCTCTAAAAAGTCTGCTATGGGATAAGGTAGATAGTGAAAATATGGTGGACCCAAAGGAATTCAAAGAATTAATTTCAGATTGGGCAGATTTACTAAATCAGCCAATTCCTAGAATCAAGAGATTGAGCGTAGACATAGAAGTTGAGGCTGAAATAGGAAGAATTCCAGATCCAAAGATCGCTGAAAAAAGAGTTACTGCAATTGGACTAAAGGGAACAGATGGGTTTGATCAAATTTTTGTGCTAAGAACAGAAGGCACCGATGAAGGGGTAAATGAACTTAGTCAAGATATCAAGATTGTATTTTATGATCAGAGTAAAGAAAAAGAGATGATTTTAGATGCGTTTAAAATAATTGAAGAATTTCCTTTTGTGGTAACATACAACGGAGATGAGTTTGATTTACCATATTTGTTTAACAGAGCAGAAAGACTTGGGATAAAAAATGAAAACAACCCACTATACATGATGAAAGATTCTGCCACGTTAAAACATGGCGTACATCTTGATTTGTATAGGACACTTTCAAATCGTTCATTTCAGATTTATGCATTTAGTCAAAAGTACACAGATTTTTCATTAAACAGTGTATCAAAGGCGCTATTAAACAAAGAAAAAATAGATTATGGTTTAGAGTTTGATCAGCTCAGTCTATATCAAATTGCAAATTATTGTTACAATGATGCGCTACTAACATACGAGCTTACAAGTTTTAACAAAGATCTTTTGATGGATTTGCTTGTAATTATTGCCAGAATTGGGAGAATGCCAATTGACGATATTGCAAGAATGGGAGTATCACAGTGGATTAGAAGTTTACTGTATTACGAACACAGGCAAAGAAATGCATTGATTCCAAAAAGAGAAGAACTCGAGAGAAGATCAGAAGGAGTATCATCAGATGCAGTAATCAAAGATAAAAAATACAGAGGGGGATTAGTTATTGATCCAAAAGAAGGAATTCATTTTGATGTAGTAGTAATGGATTTTGCAAGTCTATACCCCAGTATCATTAAAGTGAGAAACATATCATATGAAACAGTAAGATGCGCGCATGATGAATGTAAGAAAAATACCATACCTCAAACAAACCATTGGGCATGCACAAAAAGAAACGGACTAACAGCAATAATTATCGGTTCACTGCGAGACTTGAGGGTAAATTACTACAAAAGCCTCTCAAAAAAAGAAACACTAACAGAAGACCAAAGACAGCAATACACAGTAGTTAGTCAAGCACTCAAAGTAATCCTAAATGCAAGCTATGGGGTAATGGGTGCAGAGATTTTTCCATTATATTTTCTTCCTGCAGCAGAGGCAACAACTGCAATTGGAAGATTCACAATTTTAGAGACTATCAAAAAATGTGAGGCAATAGGAATCGAAGTTCTTTATGGCGATACAGATTCATTGTTTATCAAAAAACCCACAGATGAGCAAATCCATAAAGTAATAGAACAAGCAAAAAAAGATCATGGTGTAGATTTAGAAATTGACAAAGTGTACAGATACTGTGTATTAAGTAACAGAAAGAAAAACTATCTTGGGGTAACCAAAGCAGGCACAGTAGACGTAAAAGGTTTGACTGGGAAAAAATCACACACCCCACCATTTATCAGGAAATTATTTTATGAGTTACTTGATGTTTTATCCAAAGTTCAAACAGTTTCAGATTTCGAGCGAGCAAAAAAAGAGATCACAGATAAAATTGCAACATGTGCAAAAAAAGTAGAGGCAAAAGAGATACCACTACAAGATCTAACATTTAATGTAATGATCAGCAAAGCACCATCGGAATATATCAAAACAGTTCCACAACACATACGAGCTGCAAAATTACTTGAATCAATCAGAGAAGTAAAAAAAGGAGATAAAATATCATATGTTAAGATTCTAAACAAGCCGGGAGTAAAGCCAGTAGAATTGGCAAAAAAAGAAGAGATAGACTCTAAAAAATACATGGAGTTTATGGAGGCTACATTAGATCAGATCACATCATCGTTGGATTTGGATTTTCAAACTATGCTAGGCAAACCAAAACAAACGGGATTAGATGAATTTTTTTGGAATTAGTGATTTATTGTGGAAATTGACGGAACTTTACTTACCATACTTGGGATAACAGCAGGAGTTTTAATTTTATCAGGATGGGTAGAGCAAATTATCAAAGGATACAAAACAAAGAGCCTCAAAGATGTTTCAAAATATCTAATGGTTTTCATCTCTGGAGGATCCATCTTATGGTTAATTTATGGAATTATAGTTGCAGATGTCTATATCATAGGCACAAATATTGCAGCAATTTTCCTTATGATGATAGTTTTATTCATGAAAAAAAGATATGAAAAAATATCAAAGATAAATCAGTAAAACAATCAATCAAGGGTTAAATACAATGTTGAAATTTTCAAAGAAAGAATGTTCATAATTAATTGCAAAAACTATGAAGAAATTGCAGGAGATAAAATAATAGAATTTGTAAACATTGCAGAAAAGATTTCAAAAAAATATAAAATAAAAATTGCAGTTGCACCACCACAACACTTGATTGGTCTAGTAGCAAATAGTTCAATTCCAATTTTAGCACAACATGTAGATAATTCAAAAATTGGTAGTACTACAGGGTTTATCATTCCGGAATTGTTGAAAAAATCCAAAGTTAGTGGGTCTTTGATTAATCATAGTGAACATAGAATTTCAGAAAAAGAAATCACTGAACTTGTTTTAAGATTAAGGGAATTAAAGATGATTTCAGTTGTTTGTGTCAAGGATGTGGCAGAAGCTAAAAAATATGCAAAATTAAATCCAGATTATATTGCAATAGAACCGCCAGAACTTATTGGATCAGGAAAAGCAGTCTCAAAAGAAAGACCAGAACTTATTACAAAATCCGTAGATGCTGTAAATAGTGCAAATAACAAAACAAAATTGCTTTGTGGTGCAGGAATTGTTTCAGGATACGATGTCACAAAAGCATTAGAATTAGGTTCCAAAGGAATTTTGGTTGCAAGTGGAATAATCAAAGCAAAAAACTGGACAAAAGTAATTGGAGAATTTTCAAAGGCAATGCTTTAAAAACCCCTGATTTTGATTTGATAATCTAGATAAAAAATGAAACAAGTTTATTTTTATGACGAAGGTGACGGAAAAAATAAGAAACTACTAGGAGGAAAAGGAGCTGGTCTTTGCGAGATGACCAGACTCAAATTGCCTGTGCCTCCAGGATTTACAATTACTACCGAAGTTTGCAAAATGTATTATGCTAATAATAAAAAACTACCAAAAACACTGATTCCAGAAGTAAAAAAGAACATTGCAAAAATTGAAAAAAGAACGGGAAAGAAATGGAATTCTAGAGAAAATCCACTACTTGTATCTGTAAGATCAGGGGCTGCAATATCCATGCCTGGAATGATGGATACTATTTTGAATTTGGGATTAAATGATGAGACAGTAGAAGGCCTTGCAAAAAAAAGCAACAACCCAAGATTTGCATGGGATTCATACAGAAGATTTGTTCAGCTATTTGGCAAAGTAGTATTTGGCGTTGAAGATAAGAAATTTGATGAAGTGTTAGAAAATGCAAAACTAAACCAAGCTGTGCAAGCAGATAGCGCATTAAATGAAAAATCCCTAAAAACAGTTGTAACAGAATACAAAAAGATTTGTGAAAAACACACAGGGATAAAATTTCCTTCTGATCCATCTGAGCAGCTAGAGTTAGCAATCAAAGCAGTATTTGGAAGTTGGATGGGAGAAAGAGCAGTAGTATACAGGGAGAAAAATAATATTACAAAAGACATTGCAGATGGTACTGCAGTAAATGTAGTTTCAATGGCATTTGGAAATATGGGAAATGACAGTGCCACAGGAGTAGTATTTACAAGAAACCCAGGAGATGGGACAAGACATCTTTTTGGAGAATATCTAGTCAATGCACAAGGAGAAGACGTAGTAGCAGGAGTCAGAACAGGAAAACCAGTAGACGAGATGAAAATAGAATTACCAAAATCATATGAACAGTTAGCACAAACATGTGAAAGACTAGAAAAACACTACAAAGAACCTCAAGACATAGAGTTTACAATTGAGCAAGGAAAATTCTATTTGCTACAAACAAGAAATGCAAAGATGAATGCAGTTGGAATGATAAAGACATCAGTAGACATGGTTAGAGAAAAATTAATTGACAAAAACATAGCATTAACAAGACTGCATGCAGAACAACTAGAACAATTACTACACAGAACAATTGATTCAAAATCTATTAAAAATTAT
>JAICOU010000116.1 GCA_025930495.1 Nitrososphaeraceae archaeon | reverse complement strand
TGAAAATGCAATTTCACAAGGAATTCAATATAAAATCAAAGCAAAAAAAACTAAATCTTTTGAAAAACTAGCAGGCAATCAAAAATTTCAAAAACTAGTATCTTAAAGCCAGTGAGGAATTTCTAGATACCCTTCTATGCTCTCATGTCTTAATATTTTTAAAAGTGCATTTGCCTGAGGTGTAGAAAGAACAGGCTTGTCAAATTGGTTGTCTGTAGAAATTCTGGGACATGCTACTTGAATAAATGCGTCTATTCCTTTTAGATTTTTTAATCTCTCATTTGTGATGTCAGTTAAAGCAAATAACTGAACTGTCTTTCCTTCTTTTTCTAATTCTTTTTTAAATTTTAAAGCAAATACTTTGGATAGTTGTCCTTCTTTGAGCCCAATAATTATTCCAAATGATTGTGCATCAGCTGCTTTGTAAATTGCAAGAGTAGCTTTCTTTTTTAATTTCTGAGCAAATTCTGTGACTTCTCTTACTTCATTAAAATAAGGATCTAAAACATATGTTGGCATATTAGTTGAGAGTGCAATTCCAGCTGCATGAAAATTACTCTGTCCTAAAAAAACATAGGCATCAACTTTGTCTTTGAGTTCTGTTGCTGGATAAAACTCACAACCAAACACTTGACCGTCATTTAGTTGTCCTTTTCCCTTGCCAATTTTTACTTCAATTCCACCATTAGTTAAAATTTCATTTACTTTATCCATCTGATGCAAATGTTGGCTATCTGTAACTAGAGATATTTTCTTTCCTTTGAGAATATCAACACATTTTTTGGCAACACTATCAAATTCCACATCATCATAAGCATTAATTAGAATTAGATTTTTCTCAAATGATTCAGTGTTAATAGTGTGTCCAATGTTGAATTGGATCTCTGCCCCTAACACTTTGGAGCCATTTGAATTCAGATCACATGTTCCCCAAGTGGTATCAGCTAAAACATATGCAGGAATTCCAAATCTTTTTGTAATATTCATGGCAGTCTCTTGTACTTGAGGTAAGATTCCATCAGGACCATTCAGAGACACTGATACAGGTTTTTTTGATTCAATTTCTTTGAAGATTCTCTCTTCGTCTATTACTATCAATTCAGCTAAAAATATGGCGTTATTAATTTAAACCAACTGTGTTATACAACAAGTAAAAATGTCTGAAATTCTATAATCCATTTATGACTGACACGCATATACTGAATATTGGTTTTGATGATACAGATTCCCCAAAAGGAATGTGCACAACTTTTCTTGCTTACAAAATTGTTGATTGGCTAAAAAAACAAGATACTGAATTTCTTGACTTTCCCAAATTAATCAGATTCAATCCAAACATTCCTTGGAAAACACGAGGTAATGGAGCAGTTTCTCTGCAAATAAGAACAAAAAATCCATCAAAAATCAAAAACCAAATTAAAAATCTTGTCAAAAAATATTCTGATATAAAAAATGGGGCAAATCCTGGTCTGGTTTTCTATGAGAGTAAAGAAATCCCAGAACAATTCACCAAATTCAGTAAACTAGCTTTATGGCAGCTAATAAACAGGAATCATGCAAAAAAATTTGCTACAAAAAACAATATTGAATTTTTTTATCAAGGAAATGGTCAAGGCCTTGTAGGTGCAATCGGCGCAATAGGTTATGATTTTAAAGATCATACATTGGAGCTATTAAGTTATAGAAAAAATTCTAAATTTGGAAAAGCAAGAAATATTTCTGCTACAAGTGTAAAAACAATGCAAGAAAAAACATTACCTTATACCTTTAACAGCTTTGATAACAAAAAAGATAGAGTCCTAATTACTCCTCATGGCCCTGATCCTGTTTTTTATGGAGTACGTGGTGAAAATATAGATTCATTATTACACGCAACAAAAATTTTGGAAACCAGTGAAAAGTTAGCAGGTTACATGATATTCAAATCTAATCAAGGTACAGGTGATCATTTGAAAAATGAATTTA
>JAICOU010000078.1 GCA_025930495.1 Nitrososphaeraceae archaeon | reverse complement strand
TTTTGTTTTTCATCAGCTCAACAAATGGCGAATTTGAGCCTAAAGATGCAGATTTTCCAATACTTGCCATCAAGACCATTGAAAATTTTGCAAATATCTCACTAAGTAAAATTGCCAAGAATAACTGATATCCTGTAGATAGTGAGATTGCTATTATTAATCCTACAATATACAGTACTATTGCAACTATTCCTGCAGAGCCAGTAGAAAGATCTTTCATTGCTGCAAGTTTTTTTTCTTTTGTTCCCTTTACCATCAAGCCATCAGCAAAATCTGCTAGACCATCAGTGTGATGTATGCCAGTAAGTATTGCAAATGAAGCAACAACTAACAAACTTACTATTAATGGATCTAAAAAGAATGAAAGCCCAAAGCCTATTGAGCCAACAATCAAGCCAATTGCAATTCCTACAATTGGAAAAATATACATGTACTTTGCAATTGTTTCAAGATTTGAATTACTAGTTGGAATAATAGTCAGAAATGAAAAGACAGAACCAATTTCCTTAAGCATGAATCCACCATCCCAAAGAAGATAAAAGTAAAAGAATTGGAATAACTACAATTCCACAAAACAGTATTGATGTAACTTTCATTATTGAAATAGCTGATTTCACATGATCTCTGGTAAAAGAAATGTTTCCATCACCAAGTGAATAGTGATCAATCTTTTCAAATTTTGCTCCCAATGCACCTGCAATAGATGCCATAGGATATCCAGCATTAGGACTTTTAGTTTTTCTTCCATCACGAATCATTATTTCATAAGATTTTCTCCAATTATTTCCAAGAATCATAGCACTAAGTATCATGATTAATCCGGTTAGTCTAGATGGAATGTAATTCAAAATTTTGTCACAGTTTGCTCCAAACCACCCAACATTTTTGAAAATATCTGTCTTGTATCCAATCATAGAATCAGCTGTATTGATTACTCGGTAAACAAATGCTCCTGGTAAACCAAAAATTGCAAAGTAGAAAAGAGGTCCAGTTATACCATCGACAGTATTTTCACTAATACTCTCTAGCACGCCTGAAAATACATGGTTTTTATCAAGATTTTTGGTATTTCGCTTTACAATCATGGATAAATTATCTCTGGCCGAAGAGATATTGTCTTGCTCTAAAGCAGTTACTACAGCAAGGGCGTGTCTTTCCATTCCTTTTATTGCTATAGTTGTTTTTAGTAATATACCGCCTGCAATTATTGAAATTATAATGTACATGTAATCTATGGTAATTAATTTAATTCCAATATTTAGAAAGATAAGCAAAGATACAACAATTCCGCTAGAAATCAAAATGATGAAAATGCCCCCAAGTTTTTCTAAATTTTCTGATGAATGTTTTGTATGTGGAGCTAACTTTGCAATCAGAGAACCTATCCAAGCGGTTGGATGAAACTTGTTTCTAGGATCACCCACTGCAAAATCTAATGCAAGTGCAAAAAATACTACTAGTATTGATTCAACTATCAACTTATCATCCTCTCTATTTGTGTAATATTCAAATTTGAATTTACTAATTTACTAAGCTTGTCAATCTCACTTTCTATTTTATCTAGATTTTTCTTATTCCAAGTGATATTCTTTGCTTTGCCACTTAGCGAATCTTCTTCAGGTAGATCAAAGTCAAACATTGGTATTGTACCTAATATTGGACGTTTTGTTATTTCTTTAATTTTTTTAAAACCTGGTTTAAGAATATTGATATCGCCTCGAAATTTATTGATAACAAAACCTTTGATTAGTTTTTGATGTCTTTTATCTAAAAGCGACATAGTACCAACAATACTAGCAAAGGAACCTCCTCTATCAATATCAGTAATTAGTAATACTGATGAATTAGCTATTTCTGCCATTTTCATATTTGCTATATCAAATTTTTCTAAATTAATTTCAGCGGGTGAGCCAGCTCCTTCTAAAATAACAAGATCAAAATTTTTTTGAAGAGATTTGAGTGATTTTGTAGCAATATTCAGTCCTTGAGTTTGTACAAATTTTTGGTAATATTCAGTGGCATGCATTTTCTTAAACATTTTTCCATTAAGGTATACATTACTATAGTAATTACCAAGTGGTTTTAGAAGAATTGGATTTAGATCAGAAGTGATTTCACATCGAGCAGCTATTGCCTGTATAGCCTGGGCTCGGGATATTTCAAAATCTTTTGTTTTGTAGGCGTAATTTGACATATTTTGAGATTTAAATGGTGCTACTGAAAATCCCTTGTCTGAAAAAATTCTACATAGTGCTGCAACTAGTGTTGTTTTTCCAGATCCTGATGATGTGCCTTGAATCATTAATGATTTCATAATTTCTCCAAAGCTTTGATTAATTTTTCATTTTCTTTTCTTGTCTTTACAGCAATTCGAATGTAATTATTATTTAAGCCACGAATTGTACTACAATCACGAATTAGAATTTTCTTTTCAAGTAATTTTTTTTGTAAAGTTTGTGATTTCATTTTTGTTTTTATTAAAATAAAATTTGTCGAAGTGGCATTACATTGAAAATTTTTTAGTTTAGAAATATAATTAATTAGATAAAATGATTCTTTTTTAATCATTTTTTTTACTTTGGTTAAATAAAATGAATGTAAAAGAGCAGCAGACGCTGCTTGTTGTGCCAGTCCTGAAACATTCCAAGGAATTTTGATTTTGTTTAAAACAGAAATCATTTGTTTTGAACCTATACCATAACCAATTCGTAAACCAGCTAGAGCAAATGATTTTGTTAAAGAACGTAAAATGAATAAATTGTTATATTTTTTTATGAATTTAATGATTGATTCATCATGATCTGGTACTAGTTCAATAAAGCATTCATCAATAAACACCAACGTTTTCTTTTTGTTTGCCGATATGATTATCTTTTGTAAAGTTTTTTTGGAAATTAGATTACCTGTTGGATTATTTGGATTACAAATAAAGATACAACCATTATTTGGAAGCTTGGAAATAAAGTCATCAACATCTTTTTCTAAATTCATTGTTTTAAAAAATGAAATTTTAGCACCGCTGAGTTTTGCTGCAGACTCATATTCACCAAAAGTCGGAATCGGAATCAAAACGGGTGTTTTATTTGATAAAAAGGCTTGACAGAAATTATAAATTATTTCTGTAGCACCGTTTCCTACCACAATTTGAGAATATGATATTTTGGTATAGCGTTGAAGATTTTTTCTAAGTTGAGTAGATTCTGAATCAGGATAGATTTGAATTGCATCTAACTGATTTTTTATGGTTTTACGCACTATTACAGAAGTGCCCATAGGATTGATGTTTGAGCTAAAATCCAAAATATCAGGACTTGGACGTGTTATTGAGAAAGGTCCTCCATGAGAAATTTGCTTATGTGTAGATATGTTTGGATTTATCCTCATAATTTGAGATAAGCTGTGCTGATATAGTATGTTTTGGTCAAATTCAGAAAACGAATATTAATTGAATAAAAGATTTTTTAGATCGTGGACAAGAAGCGAGTGGCAATTGTAGGGGTTACAGGTTCTGTAGGACAAGAATTTGTACTGTCACTGAATAATCATCCTTGGTTTGAAGTTACACAGATTGCAGCAT
The DNA here is from genome assembly GCA_025930495.1 of Nitrososphaeraceae archaeon. Classification (GTDB taxonomy): domain Archaea; phylum Thermoproteota; class Nitrososphaeria; order Nitrososphaerales; family Nitrosopumilaceae; genus Nitrosarchaeum. The sequence goes on along the minus strand of JAICOU010000078.1, from coordinate 548 downwards.
CTGAGCGCTCTGCTGGAAAAAAATATCTTGACGCCATCAAAGATCCCAATAGTGGAATAATATCTTGGGAAGTAGACGGTCAAATTCCAGAGTACATTAAAGAGATGACTGTAAAAAATACGGATGAATTAGATTTGTCACAATTAGATTTAGTATTCTCTGCAGTTGAATCAAATGCAGCAAGAAACATTGAGACTAAGATTGCAGCAGAAGTACCGGTAATTTCAACTAGCTCTGCTTATCGTTATGAAGAAGACGTACCTATTCTAATTCCTGGAATCAATGATGAACAATCAGAATTATTAGAAATACAAAAGAAAAATAGAAATTGGAAGGGTTGGGTTGCACCACTCCCAAATTGTACTACGACAGGTTTGGCAATTACTTTAAAACCACTTTATGAAAAATACGGTGCAAAAAAGGTGATGATGACTTCAATGCAAGCAATATCTGGTGCAGGTCGTGCTCCTGGTGTTTCTGCAATGAACATTACTGACAATATAATACCATATATTGCAAAAGAGGAAGAAAAAGTAAGAATTGAAACT
>JAICOU010000021.1 GCA_025930495.1 Nitrososphaeraceae archaeon | reverse complement strand
TACATTTTGTGCGTAAAAATCATCATAAAATTGCTTCATTTTTATCTTAATTCAGAAATTAAATTTCTTTGATATAATGCTAATGATTACAGGTTCTGTCGGGTTGTCGAGACCTAAACAAAATTTTTAAAGGATTTATTGTTCATGGGATCAATACGCTCATACTACAATGAACATGTATGCCAAAATGCTATCTCGGTGTATTCAAGAATAAAAGTCGATTCTAATGACAGTTTTTTAATTTAATTTAGATTTACCTAGTCTTTATCAGGATGATCTGCATTAACATTTTTTGTATATTCTATTCATGGCCAACCTATAACTTTACAGTATCACACACTGCCATGCTTAAATCCAATATACACATCCATACATGTATGAAAGTAACAATACTACAACTTGCAAACGGACTTGAGAAGATATTCTCTTTGAAATTACGTGAAAGGGGATTCACAACAGAGATTGTAGATTATACTAGACCGTTGTTTGAACAAATTATTGATTCTGACGTTCTTATCAATGGTCTAGGAAATGTAGATGCATCTTTGATAAATGCATGTACAAAATTAAAAATGATACATCAAATAGGGATTGGGGTAGACAACATAGATTTTGACTATTGCGCCTCAAAATTAATTTATGTAGCAAATATACCAAAAAATAACGCAGTTTCTGTAGCAGAGTTTACATTATTTCTCATGATATATTTGGCAAAGAATATTGGAAGCACAAGCAGCAGTCTTATGAAAAGAAGAGTTTTGAGTATTATTGGTTCGGAGTTACAAGGAAAAACACTTCTCATCGTTGGTTTGGGATATACTGGCAGTGAAGTTGCAAAACGTGCAAAAGCCTTTGGAATGCGAGTATTGGCAATGACGAGAAACCCAACAAAACCAGAGATCGATAAAAGATACTTGGATGAGCTGATAGGACCTCACGACTTTTTAAAAAAACTTCCAGAGGCAGATTATATTTCGATTCACATTCCTCTAACAAACGAAACAAGAAACATGATAGATACAAGAGAATTCAATCTTATGAAGAAAACAACATATCTTGTAAATGTAGCTAGAGCAGCAGTAGTGGATAAAGAGGCATTATTTGATGCATTAACAAATGGCAAAATTGCCGGTGCTGCATTTGACGTATTCTGGCAGGAACCAGCTGATCCTGATGATAAAATGCTCAATCTTGGTGGCTTTTTCTTAACACAACATATTGCTGGATGGAGTGCAGAGTCCATAGATGGTGCAACAGAAATCATTGCTACAAATATTGAGAGAGTAGCTCAAGGGGGAAAACCTCTTACGGCAGTAAATCCTGAATATAGTATCTGAGTCACCGTCGGTTTATAGATGGAAGAGCTTATTGATGAAAAGATTGACCAGACCATCATCATATTAGAATTCTTTCTTTCTACAAAAAAATGAAAGTAGACTCGTCTTCACTTTAGATTTAAAATAATGGGGAAGCAACAGAATTCTATCTTTTCTTATGATCATGAGAAAACAAAAAGAATTTGATGATCAATTGATATTTTATGATATAATATAAGTCGTAGAAAAAAATAATGTAATAACTATACCTATGTTTGATTATATAATATTAATTTCTGTAACATCTCATGAAAATTGTGATCTAATTGCAATCAACGCTATAAAAAATTTTTGAAAAAATATTTAAAAAAAATAATTAGTTCAAATGTACTTTTAATAAAATAATTACAAATATGTATACCATATCCCTCCATAAATTTTGTAAAATTAGTTAGACACATACCCCCAACAATTCTAGATTCAAATTGGGTCATAGACATAACGCATGAGGGATATAGACAGGGTAGATTTTGCACTGTTTCCTTCTTTAATTATGCGCAGTGCCAACTTTTCTTTAATTAGAAAATTATCGAAAAAAGGTATCCGCATCTACCGGAGATCAGACGTGAAAGAGTCTAATTACATATTTTCTTATTGATTCCTTATAACGTGTTATGTTATATAATTAACAGAAAACAACAAATGAAATTCATGAATGTAAAAAAAGAAAACCCACATGGAACATCACAATATGCACGTAGTCTTATTGAAGCAAGTCTTGACCCACTAGTTACAATTAGTCCAGAAGGAAAGATTACCGATGTAAACGAAGCTACAGTCAAGGTCACAGGGGTACCAAGAGAGAAGCTTATCGGTACAGATTTCTCCAACTACTTTACAGAGCCAATAAAAGCAAGAGAAGGATATGAGCGTGTGTTTAAGGAAGGATCTGTCAGGGACTATCCTCTATCTATAAAACATTCAACTGGACAGATCACAGATGTACTTTACAACGCATCTGTCTATAAAGACGATAAAGGAAATGTGCTAGGGGTCTTTGCTGCAGCAAGAGATATAGCTGAACGCAAGAAAGTAGAAAAACAACAACTAGATCTCACTGATGCAACAGCAAAAACACAACTAGAACGTACAGATGCAGCAGCAAAAACACAGTTGGATCTCACTGATGCAACAGCAAAAACACAACTAGAACGTACAGATGCAGCAGCAAAAACACAGTTGGATCTCACTGATGCAACAGCAAAAACACAGTTGGATCTCACTGATGCAACAGCAAAAACACAGTTGGATCTCACTGATGCAACAGCAAAAACACAACTAGAACGTACAGATGCAGCAGCATTGTCAGAAAAATTAAAGGGAGTTGCAAAAGACGAGTTTTCTGCTATGGTAACTCATGAATTACACACGCCGCTTGTACCAATACTAGTATACTGTAAAATGTTCAAAACATCAATGCTTGGCAAGATGAATGAGGAACAAGCAAATGCAATCAAAGTAATAGAAAAAAATGCTAAAAGACTTGAGACTCTAATATCGGACATTATGGATGTAAGAAAACTCGATCTTAACCAGCTGAAATTCAAAATAGATGATCTATCTCTGGATGAGTTTTTCGCTAATCTTGATTCTGACTATAGGAAGGTCTTAGAAAATAAAAGATGTCTGTTTACAACAAACATATATGCCAAGAATCTAGTCATCAAAACAGACAACTTAAGATTGAGACAATGTTTTGACAATATAATAGGCAATGCAATAAAGTTCATCCCAGAAAACAAGGGAAAGATTGAGATAGGATGTATGAAAGAAAATAACTCTATTGTTTTTTATGTAAAAGATAATGGAATTGGAATACCTCCAGAAAAACAAAAAGAACTTTTCCAAAAATTCTATCAAATTGATACGTCAGAAAGAAGATCTATAGGTGGAACAGGACTTGGTCTTGCAATATCAAAAGGCATAGTAGAGAAACTCGGGGGCACTATCTCGGTTGAAAGTGATGGGAAAACAGGAAGCACATTCTTCATACAATTACCCTCAAAGTTGATAATGTGATGTAGAAATATGCAGATATTATTATACTTCATTTGTATCAATAGAATATTATGAAGATCTTAATGATAGATGACAACGAAGACATAGCTACTGCGTTTTCAAAATATTTTATTTACAAAGACCATGACTGTTCTGTATCAAATGATGGGCAAAATGCTCTAAGCATGATTGAAAATAACTCATTTGATGTGATTCTCATGGATCTTGCAATGCCAAACTTTTCAGGATATGACATTGTCGAGTCTCTTTACAACCGTAATTTGATAAATAACAAATTAATTGTTGTATTAACTGCATCGTCTATTTCCGAGGAGGACAAGAATGATCTTAAAAAGAGAGGGGTTCATTCCGTATTAAAAAAGCCAATCGATCCTGACGAATTACTAGATTATATCAACAAGATCAAAAAATAATTATAATCATGGATGACCAACATATTATTAATGAACTGAAACCGTTAGCATTACTTCAAAAAAAGACGGCCGAATTACTTGCTGAGAAAAACAAATCAATTAACAATAAATCAGATTTATCATTCATACTTGACACATTAGATTCAAATAATAATGCGACAAAAAAGATCTCTGAATTACTTGCTAAGAAAAACATCTCTTCAAAAAATATCTTAGATGAATTACATCATGAGATTCGCACTCCCATGACTCCAATATTTGCATACACTGAAATGTTACTTGCAGATAAATTTGGTTCATTAACTGATGAACAAAGGAAAAAAATACAAATCATACATGAAAACACAAAGCACTTACTTGATACAATTAATTCTTTAGATAATATAATATCTACAATACAAAATCAAAATGAGGACACAAAACATGAAATAATCGAATTACAGCAAGAAAAAAAGATAGCAAAAAAACTAACCGGTTTCTTAGTGAGACAATTAGACAAATTACAAAAAGAAAAAAAAGACGATCAAAACACAATAAAGAATTTATCACATAATAAACTAGAACAAGACCAAGAAAAAATACTCCTTGATAAATCCATCAAAATAGAACAAAAGAGAAATCTTAGCCTCTCCAAAAAATACATCTTTGCCATAGCAGGAGCTGCCATCATAATAGCAATAATTACTACTGGATACTTGTTGGTAGTTGATCTTGCAGGGTATCAATACCGTATAACCGATTTAGGCCAAATAAAATCAGGATATGTCATCCAGAATCTCAGGGGAGATACCATAGACACCTGGCTTTCATGGAGGCTAGTTGATGGTTCTACGATTAACGTTAACTTGATTGATGGTGAAAAATATCCCGATAAAGCTGAAATTGTACGAACCGTACTTTTATCAGAAGAATCAGTTGAGATTGATAATTCACTATTACATAAGGGTCCAAAAGGTACTACGTCTACATACTATGTAGGTTGGACAGGAGCACTTGCAGATGCAGCAAAGAATCCGACCGAATTTTACATTCCTCGCAAATTCAACCTAATAGAGTCTCAAAAAGGGGAAGGAGACATCACAATCAGGCTTACAACTGTGAAAAATGGAGACGGATATTCAGGTTATACACAATCAATTGCCGACGATTCTCAAAATCAGATACTAAAATCGAACATTACAATATACGAAGTAGACAAATTATCAAAAGTCCAATTTGAAACCATACTAAGACATGAGCTAGGTCACGCATTTGGTCTTGCCCATTCTACAGCCCCTGAAGATTTGATGTATCCCACAATAGAGACAGATTATCCATACATTTCTAATTGTGATGTTGATGCCATTGTATTGTTGTATGACGGTGGCAAGAAAAGCGAAGTAGTGTGTGAAATTTAACCTATTTTTAGTTTAATTATTACAAACAAACATACTCCAAAACTAATAAGAACATCGTCAAATTTTTCTTTGATAAAAACAATGACATGCATATATTATTGGTATACAATAATGCATATTTTAAAAATGAACCATAGTTAAAATAACTACCTAAAACTAGGGGGCCAATCTGTCAACATCTCTTGGATAAAATGTGACATCTCTGATATTTTCTGTGCCTGTAAGGGCCATAATGAGTCGCTCCAGCCCAATACCACATCCAGCGTGAGGAGGTACACCATAATCAAATGCTCCTAAATGATACTCAAATGCATCAGTCTTCATTCCTTTATTTTTCATTCTCTCTTCAAGCTCATGTCGTTTTTCAATTCTTGTACTGCCAGAAGATAATTCTAAATCTCCAAACATCAAATCAAAGGATTCAGAAATTCTTGGATTTGTTTTGCTATCTTTTACGTAAAATGGTTTTGGACCCAAAGGCCAATCTTTAATAAAGTAAAAACCCTCCACACCGATCTTCTTAAGATTTGATGGATAAAGATCATCACCCCATTCAGTTTTGGCACCTGCTTTTTGCATTTTTTCTACCAATTCATCATAAGAATATCTTGGGATGTGTTCAGGCATTGGAGGAATAATAAACTCTACATCTACATTGTTTTTTGCATAATCACTCACAGTATTAATTGATATTTTTATTATTTCTTCAATTCTATTCATCACATCATTATAATCAACAAAGGCTTCTTCCAGATCAATAGATATTGCTTCTGCCAAATGACGGTTAGTTCTTGATGGTTCTGCTCTAAAAATAGGTCCAATTTCAAAAACTTTCTCAAAACTCATAGTCAATTGTTCTTTGTACAATTGTGGACTCTGAGCTAAAAACGCCTCTTTATTATAGTAAAATATAGGAAAGAGTGCCGCACCTCCTTCAGTTGCAGTTGCTATCATTTTAGGAGTGTTGATTTCAGTAAAGTGTTGTTGATAAAAATAATCCCTAATTGATTTAAGCACATGACTTCTTGCATTGAAAATATGCTGTAATGTTTTACGTCGAAGATCAATTGGTCGCACTTCTAATCTAGTATCAATATTTTTGACAGTCTTTGCTAAAGGCTCAAAGGGGGGAATTTTTTCAACGTCTGAAAATACTCGAAGCTCAGTAGGGATTATTTCAAATCCTGTGGGAGCTTTTTCAGAAGATTTAATCTTACCAACAATGGCAATAGAAGAATGTGCTTTTAGTGTAGATAGTTTTTCTCGTAGTTCATCAGGACAATCTCCTTTTTTGGCAACAATTGGAATATCTCCATTCTTATCTCGAATGGTAGCAAAACTAATGTTGCCATGTCCCCTTATTGTCAAGACCCACCCCATCACAGTAACTTCCAAGCCATCCATTGAAGGACTCAGTTCGTCAGAATAGTGAGATCTACGTAGTGTCCCTAGTTCTGTTTTTATCATAATTTACTAAATTGCTATCCTATGGTGTAATTAATTTTTGGGGGAAAATATTCCATGGCACTAGCAATATTGGTCTAGATTTGCTCATAATTAATCAAGAATCAAATTTGAATGAACACTTCCGTAAATACTAGTAAGAGAATAAAGAGTATGAACTGTCATGGAAAAAGTGAACCTCATATTTGGAGATTTTCAAAGCACACTAAAATGCGTAGATGTGTAAAATGTAAATCAAAAATTCCAATCACCAAAGAAGAATTTGCTCTTAAATGGGGTTTGAAAAAAACCTAGTCATATTTTATTCTTTTTTCTAAATATGATATTATGTATAATTTCTAACAATATTTTTGGATTTACATTAAATTAGTACAAGATATTTAGAAAAATAATGCCACTAACAAACAAAGAAAAGATTATTGCGTTAATATCAAATGGAATTGCAATATATTCATTATATCAGGAAAGAGGTAGTCTCCCAAAAAATACAAACATGTATGATTTTGTATTAAAGGTAATTCCAGAAGATGTCAAATCAGAATTAAGTGTAGAATTAATTGATGAGGTATTTCAATACGTATCATCCACACATAGTTCATAAAGTACGATAAAGTAGTACATACATCACATTGACGGCAATAGCAACCTTAGGATCTCACTGTGCCCTCCAAGTTCTCAAAGGTGCCAAAGATGAAGGTCTAAAAACAATCTTAATTTGTGAGAAAAAAAGAGAAAGACTATACCACAGATTTTCATTTATTGATAAATTAATTTTGGTAGATTCATTTGCAGAAATATTAGAACAAAAACATCAATCTATTTTAGAGCAAAATGATGCAGTGCTAATTCCTCATGGAACTTTAATTGCACAAATGAATTCTGAGCAAATTGAATCAATCAAGACTCCAATTTTTGGAAACAAGTGGATTCTAAGATGGGAATCAGATAGAACCATGAAAGAAAAACTTATGCGAGAGGCAAAGCTTCCAGTTCCCAAACCAGTATTAGACCCAAAAGATATCGATAAACTGGTAATTGTAAAAAGACAAGGAGCCGCAGGAGGTAAAGGATATTTCTTGGCAGCTAATCAAGATGACTATAATAAAAAAAGGAATCAGCTAATTTTACAAGGAGTGATCTCCAAAGAGGAGATACTTTACATTCAAGAATATGCTATAGGTGTTTTGGCATATCTACAATTCTTTTATTCTCCTCTAAAAGAAGAACTAGAATTTTTTGGCGCTGATCAGAGACACGAATCAGATATCGAAGGTATTGCCAGAATTCCATCAGAGCAACAGCTCAAAAGCAACAAGATTCCATCATTTAATGTGATTGGAAACAGCCCATTAGTTCTCAGAGAGTCATTACTAGATGAGGTGTATACCATGGGAGATAATTTTGTAGAGGCATCAAAAAGAATGGTTGCACCTGGAATGAATGGACCGTTTTGTATTGAAGGAGTTTACGATGAGAATGCAAAGTTTACATCATTTGAATTTTCAGCTAGAATTGTGGCAGGGACAAATATCTACATGGATGGATCACCATACTATTCATTGCTTTTTAATGAGCCTATGAGTATGGGTAAAAGAATAGCACGGGAAGTAAAAATGGCAAAGAAAACAAAACAGCTGGATAAAATTACAACTTAAAAAAAGGTGCATTCACCTTTGCAAAAATCATAATAAATGAAATCATCACTACAAATCCAAAAATAGCACCTACTGGAAATTCTGGAATTACATTAGTTCCAATAATTTCAACTTCCTCAGAACCAATAGGCACAAAGAACTCAAAGGTTGAACTATCAGAATTAGATGTCATTTTATAATCTACCTCTTCACCATCAACTAAAATTATAAATTCATTATTTTGTGCATTGATCAATTCATGCTCCAAGCCAATAAAAAATTGAGAATCAAAGGTCTTATCCAAACCAATAAGCAATGATCTTGATTCAGGATCAATTTCCATTGCAATAATATCGGCATTTACAACATAAGAAATAGAATAGACATGATCATCAATTTCTAAAACATATTTTGAAGAATTAGAAAGTTCATCAGACGAAGTTTGTCCAAAAATTGGAGTGGTAAAAATCAACAAAGGCAAAATAAGAAAAGTCCAATAATTCATTAATTTAAAACTAATCAAGTAATTAAAAAACTATTTGCTATTTTCTGGCAATTATGGACCAACTCTAAGATGTAGAAACTTCAATTCCATGCTGAGATTTTACAATATACTTGTCACGTATTTTGACACTGACCCAATCTATAACCAAGACAGCAAACAACACAACAAGCATGAATACTACAGCCTTGCCATATTCAAAGAATTTGATGTAGTTTATGATGTAAAATCCAATTCCACCGGCACCAACAAGACCCAAGATGCTTGTTTGTCTTACGTTGTAATCAAGCATGTATAACATTTGGCTTAAGAGATGTGGTGCTGATTCAGGCAATACAACATATCTAATCAACTGCCATTTGGATACACCGATTGATTTTACGGCATCCATAGGGTCTGAATCAATTGTCTCAATAGATTCATACTGGAGTTTTGTAACAAAGCCTACAGTATACATAATAATTGCCAAGACTCCTGCAAATGGTCCCAATCCAACCATAATCACAAATAAAATTGCCCAAAGAATTGATGGAAATGTTCTAACTGCTGCAAGAATTGCTCGAACTGGGACATAAACATACTTGCTGTTTAGATTACGTGCTGCAAACATGCTGAGGGGTAATGAAATTACAACACCCACCATAGTTCCAATAAATGCCATTTGAATTGTTTCAAACATTGACCAAAATGCAGTTACAAAGAGAGTTGGTTCAATCTCAGTCATCTCGTCTGCAATAATTGCAAGATTTGGTAAACCCTCTACAAAATCTATTGGATTTGCACCTATATTGTAAGATGCTGCAACAAGCAGCGCAATGACAACTCCGATTAGAAGATTATTTTTTGGCGTCAACAGAATACATCTCCATAATTTCGTCAGGGGTAAGATTCCCTGTTTGAAAGTCTACGATTTTATCTCCTTCTACACCAATTTCAAGAATTTTTTCTCCATCTTTTATTACTGCAACACGGTTTGCATATTCTAATGCAAGTTGCATATCATGATGAACCATGATTGCAGTAAGATTCATTGTCTTTTGGGCATCAGCAATTAAATTCATTATTTCTCTTGCAGTAACAGAGTCTAATTCAGATACAATCTCATCAGCTAGCAAAAGAGTGGGCTTTTGCATAAATGCACGTGCTATTGCAACTCTTCTTTTTTCACCACCACTTAACATGTATGCTTTTCTGTATTCTTTTCCTTCTAGTCCAACTTGTTTTAGAATTTTTTTTGCTTCTGCAATTTCTTCTTCAGGAAATATTTTAAACAATGACTGTATTTTTCCTAATCTAGGTAAGGCGCCAATCAAAGTATTTTCAAGAACAGTAATATTTTTTATCAATCCCAAGCTTTGTGGGATATAACCAATATTGTGCATCATTAATTTGAATTTCTTGTCATTCATGTTTGGGGTTTGATAGTCAATCTTGACTGTACCTTTACTAGGAGTCATCATACCATTCATCAGTTTAAGAAGAGTTGATTTTCCAGAACCAGATTGTCCCACAATGACATAGATTGTTCCTCTATCAATTGAGAGTGTGATTTCCTTCAAGACATAATTTTTTGAATCATATGAGGTATAGACATTATTCATCTGAACAATTTTTTTTGTCGATATTAAAGGAAAATCAGATAGTTTAGTTATTTGCAATAGTTCCATTTTTGGATCTACTGTTTTTATTTGCTCTTATTTGCTGCATCCAAGATTGCTTGGTCTAATCCGACCAAGATATCAATGAATTTACCAAAATCACCAATATGCATAGTAGTTGTAGTTGGAACAAGTGCTTCTGCACCATAAAGATTCTTTAAGATTGAATTATTCTCATCGTAGTTTAACTCAATTAGAGCAGACACCAGAGCATTTTTGGTTGAATCAGACATGTCTGAGCTGACCATAAACACATGAGACGGTACCGGACCAAGGGTGGTCACTGGGCGTAGTTTAAGCTGATCTTCAGAATCTAAATATTGTTGTGGAGCAATATCAGAACCAAATGCCACATCCACATTATCATGGAGTAGTAATTCCAAAGATGCCTTGTAACCACCTGTAAATGTATAACTTTCAAAGTTCTTGGCAAGTGCTTCCTCTAAACCAACAATACCATCACCTTCAATAGTTACATGACCACTTGACACCAATGTTCCCATCGGTCTAACAAAACCAGATGAACCTGTAATGCTAGTAAATGCAACTCTTTTCCCAAGAGAATCCTCAAGGGATTGAATCGAATTATCATCAGCTCTTGCCCACATTGTTGCTTGGTAATTTACCTTTCCTGCAACAAGTTCTGCCATTATTACTTCTGCGCCAGTTCTCTGGTGAGTAATCCATGCAGGACCAGTATCCATAAATGCTGCATCAACATGACCAAATCTCATTCCCTCAATAATGGTTTCATAATTTGTTGGAATTACCAATTCAATATCGACACCAAGTTTTGTTTCAAGAAATTTTTCTAATTCCTCTGCTTTGGGAGTAAGTTCCTCTGCGTTTTCAATTGGGATGAATCCTATTGTAATTTTATTAACATCAAGAGATGGTTTTGCAGATGAAATATTTGTGATTTTATCTGATACTATGCTGGCATTATCAGTAGTTAGAAATATTCCATACCCTATGCCAATTCCCACTACTAAAATTATTGGAATTATGGCGTAGAATTTGTTCACGACAAATACATTTTTCATTGTTATTTAAATTTGATAGAAATTCTACAATCATATAACATGAACAAAAAACGGTGATTTTTGTTAGTGCATTTGTGACCTATTTGTTATTTTTAATTATTGTTACTTTCTTCTATTCCACAATTAATACACATCTTCTTGCCTTGGATGGCAAAATATGAAAAACTGTGAATAAAGCCAATTTTACAACTCATAATATCATCTAAATTTTGTGTGATTATAAGTGCAGAGTCAAAAAATGTATCGATCAAAGACCAATTGTTTCAAAATTATGATTTTATCATAATGAAGTGTTATTATTTTTTATTGATTTTAAATATTTGATTTAGGGTTACTAGTATTAGGATAAAGATTCAGTGTGGGTTCCAAATCTGTCAATGTAATTTCAACTTTATCTATACGGCTACGATATTGTTTTATTTTTTTTCCTTCACTGGAGATCACAAATTTATCTACTTCTGCAAGTGCCAATTCTTCTAAATTAGACAGAGTTTTGTACACAGTAGATATTGAAATTTTTAATTCGTCTGCAATTTGTGTTGCATCTTTTGATTCATTTTTAATTGAAAACAATACAGCACGTGTACATACATTACTTAGAGATTCAATTATTTTTTGCGTGACATCAAACTCACTTAGTTGAATTATGTTTGGATTTGACATTCAATCACTAGTTTGGCACCAAATTAAGAACAGGATCAGGTTTTCTTATGGAAATGTCAGCTTTGCTTATACGACTTTTGTACATTTTGAATTTTCTTCCTTTATCAGAAATTAACCATTTTTCTACTTCAATTAGAGTAAGTTCTTCAAGGTCACTTAGTTTTTTATACACGGAACTAAGTGGGATTTTTAGTTTTTCAGATAACTCAGCTGCGGTCATTCCTTTTTTTATAATTGAAAACAATATTGCACGTGATTCAGAATCAGCCAATGCTTCAATTACTTTTTGGGTAACATCATATTTTTTTAATTGGGGTAATGTTAAACGTCGTGTCAATTAGATTAAAAAATAATACAGAGTTATTTAAATTACGTCACATCATTCTCGTTCCAGAGACTTGGAATATCTAATTAAAAGGGATGATTTCTTTATGAGGTTTATAGTGATGCCACAAAGAGCCCAAAATAATACCCAATGAAAGCCAATAAAGAGAAACAGTAAATGCAGACATTATTCTAAAATTATTAACTAAATCTACAGGAGCAGTAATTTGGTCAGGGTTTTCAGGCATTACAACAAATACTATTCCAATAAATGCGGCATATCCTATAATAGCAACAAGTTTTTTCGTTTTTAGTTTTTGAGACAGTTTGTAAAATCCAACCGCACCAAATCCAGAAATTGCGATAAAGGACAAATAAAGAATCCCACGCAAAACTACAGTTTCAGGATCGCCTACAGTTGGGGGATTTGCAGGGTATTTCAAAAATGGGATAAAGTAGACCGTTAACCACATTATTCCTGCCAAAACTAGAGCTTTTTTGACATCTGTTTTTCCAGGAAGTGAGTTTCTTGAAAGGGCAAAAACAATTCCAAATAATGCACCAATTGAAATACCAAGAATTCCACCTGCAAGAACTTGCCCACTCTTTTGCCATGTTCTATATCCATCATATTTTATCCAGAATTCAGGAGTGTCTTTTTCTTCACCTGATGCAAACAGATGTTGATTTTCAATTCCAATTGCCTGATCAAGAGAAGGTTCAACAAAGATGAGATTCATACTGCCGTGAATAAGTCCAGCTGCAACACCAGAAGATACGACAATTAGAATAAAAAGAAACGTTTTCATCAGGTTAAATCCCTAGTGACAAGGAAAGCCAGCAGCGTGTCTCATATCATGAGTAAGTTCATGAATGTATAGATCTTGAAATGCTTCGTCACCATAAACTAGACTAAAGATATGTCCCTGATCAAATCCAACAACAAATAATCCTGCTACAAAAATTATAGCTAATGCTACAATTGCAGTAATCGGAATACCATTCTTAGATACACTGATTTGTCGTGATTGAGACATGTGACTTCTCTTGAGTGAATGTATTTAAATTCTTGGACAATTTATCCAATTAATAAAGAGAAATTTTCCACGCTCAAAGCATGAATGTCATTTCCAAATTTGACATACAGATACTTTTGTGATATTTGACAGTATGAAAATTAGAAAATGAGCAATTCTAAATTGGATTTTAATCATGTAAGATATGAAAATCAGATATCAGAGATTATCGAAATATCATTAATAGATCAGTATGGAACAAATGGGTACAAATCAATTATTAAAACAATGATGAAAGAATGTGGAAAATCTGAAAAAGAAATTACTGGAAATTATAGGTTATTTGCAAATATGGTACAGGTGGTTTTTGGGAGAATCGGAGATACGAAAATTCTGGATCCAATAAAAATGGAAATCAATAAGCTTGAAATAAATAAAATAAATCATACAAACACAATAGAAGTTCCAAATACACAAACTAAACAAATGAGATTACTTATTGCAGATGATGAACCACATCTATTGAATTTATATCAAGATTGGCTAAAGTTGGATAACAGACATGTAATAACAGCAGAAAATGGACAAAAGTGTCTAGAAATTTATCATGCTCATTCAAAATTAAATCAATTACAAAGTTATTTCGATGTTGTAATATTAGATCACAACATGCCGGAGTTAAACGGATTACAAACGGCAATAGAAATTTTAAAGATAAACCCAAATCAAAGAATAATTTTTGCGTCAGGCTATATTGAAAATATAGTGTTAGATTCATTAACAGAAATCAACAAAGCAATCGAAGTAATCAAAAAACCATTTTCAATAGAAGCACTAGATGATATGATCAATAATAAAACATTATTAGATAAATTCGAAGAGTTTAATTCAAATCAAAAAGAAGAAAACATTTCTGTAAGGTATTCAAATGCAATGGAAATTTTAAATAATTATAACAGTAAATAGCAAGACATCTAATTTATCCAATTTATATAGAATTACAAACAAGAAAGATTCTGCGCAAAAACATTCAGGCTTTACAAGATATAGTATCCAGAAAGGGCTCAAGCAAAGTTCTCACATTTAGTATTCCACATGTACTCAAGGCATTACAATTGTTAGCCAAAGAAAGATTCGTCAGTAGGGCAACATTTGGAAAAGAAATTCATCTGGGGGAAGGTGCGGTCAAGACGTTAATTTTACATCTAAAAGAAGCAAAATTAGTAGGTTCAACAAAATCTGGGACTTTTCTTACTGAAAAAGGGCACAAATTAACAAATCAAATACATAGTGCAATTCCCAAAGAATGTAAAATTAAAAAATGCAGTATCATTCAAGGCAAATACAATCATGCAATTTTACTCAAAAACTATTCCATGGCAATCAAAACAGGATTAGAACAAAGAGATTATGCAATTTTGTATGGCTCTTCAGGATGTACTACGATGATATATAAAAATAAAAAATTAGTTTTTCCAGGTGATGAAAAAGAGTGTTTTATTGAAGATATGAAAACTAGAGACTATCTTTTTGAAAATTTATGTCCAGATGAGGGAGATGTGATAATAATCTCATCGTCAGATGATCCATTTGTAGCAGAGATATCTGCAAAAAATTCGGCATTATGGACTTTGGCATCTGTTTAATGTAAGGAAACTATTTACTAGAAAAAAAGATCAGCAAAATAATGAAAAAGATCTATTTGTTTGCAATTCCAATAGCTATAGGAATGCTATCAGGTATGTTTTTGGCATTTTACCCACAATCAGACGACGACTCAAAACTATTGACTGAATCAAAATTAATTCAAAATGGCTCACCAATTATGGGAAATCCATCTGCAGAAATCACAATTGTAGAATGGGGGGATTACCAGTGTACCTTTTGTTATAAATTTCATCAAAGCACTATGAGTACAATTAAACAGGATTTTATTGAAACAGGAAAAGTAAAACTAGTATTCAAAGACTTTCCATTAAATGGCCCTGACTCAGTTTTAGCCGCTGAAGCAGCGTATTGTGCTCAAGATCAAGGAAAATATTGGCAATATCACGATGAATTATACAAGAATTGGGGAGGTGAAAGAACAGGTTGGATTACTCGTGATTCATTAGATAAATTTGCCACAACAGTAAATTTGGATTTAAAGAAATTTGATAAATGTCTTGATGATCATAAATATCTAGAAAGAGTAAATCAAATGTATGAATTTGGTAAAGAAATTGGAATTGACGCAACGCCGTCTTTTTTGGTTTTTAGCGATGAAAAAATAATCAAAATAATAGGCAATCAACCACTAGAAGTATTTCTAAAGTCTCTTGATGAGTTATAATTTTGGTGAGATAAAGAATTGAATCAATCAAACTTAATATTCGCATAACAGGAAGAAAATTCAAATGGAAAAGATCAATATAGAAAAAATAGATTCCGTTAAACTTTATAAAATTAGAAAAATGTTAGAGGAGTTATCACAAAAATCAGGTAGAGGTACTGAACTAATTAGCGTATACATTCCAAAAGGAAAACAACTACATGAGATTATTAGCACATTACAACAAGAACAAGGAACTGCAGATAACATAAAATCAGATCTGACAAGAACACATGTTGTAGATTCACTAGGCAAAGTAGTTCAGAGACTAAAACTACTCAAAAAGACTCCTGAAAGAGGTCTGGTAATGTTTTGCGGAGCATTACCACCAGAAGGAGGTGGTCCATTAGGAAGTGAAGTAGTGAAAGTTTGGGAGATTGATCCTCCAAAGGATTTAAAACAATATCTGTATAGATGCGATGATCACTTTCATGTAGACATTCTAAAAGACATGCTAAAAGATGACAACCTAATTGGGTTTTTAGCTATTGATGCCAAAGATGCAGGGTGGGGATTACTTCATGGGGATAAAATAGAAGTTTTATCACAAACAGGTTCAGGAGTAGCAGGAAAGCACAGACAGGGAGGACAATCGGCAAAAAGATTCCAGAAACTAAGAGAGATGGAGCTTTCATATTTTTACAACAGAGTAGCAGAAACTACTAGAGAGTACTTTATCGATATTTATCCTGTCAAAGGATTGATTATTTCAGGACCAGGTCCTACAAAAGAGGATTTTATCAATGGGAATTATTTGGAATACAGATTACAAAATATGATCATAGATACAATAGATGCGGGATATTCAGGAGCGGAAGGAATCAGAGAAGCATTTGCAAAGTCAGCAGACCTTCTTTCAGATTTCAGAATGGTAGAAGAAAAGAAATTAATCGAAGATTTGTTTAGAGAGGTAAATTCTCATTCAGGATTAGGAGTGTACGGATTGCAAGATGTTATTGAACTTCTTAAAAACAATGTAGTAAAAATACTAATCATCACAGATGATACAAACTTAAATCGAGTCGAAGGAAAATGCCGCAGATGTCAACACATTCAAGAAGAAATTGTTGAAAGACGAGATGTCATTCCAAAAAAGACAAAATTTACAAACAGTCCTTGCCCTGGTTGCAATTCAATGGAAGTAGAAGCAAATGAACAAGATATTGTGGATTATTTGGAAATACTTACAGCAAAAACAGGAAGCAGGTTAGAAGTAGTATCAGGAAGTGCAGAACATGGAGTCATGTTATCAAGCTTGGGCAAAGTGGGGGCAATTCTTAGATACAATCCAGGACATGCTAAATAAGCAGTTCTTTGATTTTTTTTGCCAGAATTAAAAGTTCTTCGTCATTCGATATTGAACGCTTTGTCCAAATCGTTCCTTTGTGATTATACCGCGGAATTATATGAATATGAACATGTGGAATAATCTGTTTTGCAGCTCGACCATTGTTTTGTCCAAGACTAAATGCATCTGCACCTGTGGCAGTTAAAACTGCAATTGCTATTTTTGGAACAATTGAAAACAAGTCCCCCACTGCTTTAGAATCCATATCAGTTATTCTTTCATGATGTTCTTTTGGAACCACCAAACAATGACCAACATCTATTGGATATTTATCCAAAAACGCAACATGTGATGCATCCTCATATAGAATATAGCCAGATCTAATTCCAGACAATATATCACAAAAAATACAGCTCACAAGAGAATTAGAATTTTTGATTTTATTTATTGTTTCATCAATAAATTGTGCCTTTAGAAAAAATCAGGCATGCCCACTTCGGGGTTTGATCTAGTTTAGAGTATTTTTATAATAAATTTCTAGTTTTCCTTTCAGTGGATTTTCAAAAATTATAAATATGATTGTCACTACATATTAAAAAAAAAGCATGGTGAAAACATCTAAAATCAACAGTGGGATCAGAAAGAAAACAATAGAACCAAAAATCACCATCGTTGTTAAGAAAGAACATATATCTAAAATCAATAATATTGTTAAAAATAAAAAAATAGAGCATGATTTTGAACCAAGCATGAAAATTCTACAACGCATTACAGAAACCATTATGAAAAAGGGCTCTGAAAGCAAGACAAATTTATCATTAGATGCAAAT
>JAICOU010000067.1 GCA_025930495.1 Nitrososphaeraceae archaeon | reverse complement strand
TAACTAGGGATAGGTTAACTGTGGTGCCGAGATTAGCAGTACACACTTGTGCGTTTGCAGAAGATGTTGCTGAATTTTGTGCAATTCCTGCTTGTGAATAAACAGAGTCTGTTATGTGAATAATGCCATTGACTGTAGCTGCCATTACGGGGCCTGTGGTGTATCCAAGGTCTCCTGCGATAAAAGTTCCTGGTGATGTGTTGGAATACGTACTGGCGAGAATGCCAAAGTTGCTACTGCTATCTGCAAATGCATTATTTTGCATAATGCCTGAAGCTGAAAATATCAGTACTGATAATATAAAAAAATGTTTAATGTTAAATGATATCATTGTTAAATTATTGTTTATGTGATTAGGTATTAAGCCTCGCTTACAAATTTGTCCGGTTCACTTACAAATTTGTCAGCATTACTCAATTATGACTTACTCTACTAAATCAATTGTTAGTCTATGAGTAAAAAGGGAACATGCATTGGAATTGGCATTGCAAGTGTTGCAATAATAGCGGTATTCCTTTTCACAAATGTATTTGAGCTTGCAAAACCTACAGTTGACCAATCTGTTGTTTCTGCAAAGGATGTAATCTCTCAGATAAATGGTGTAGATGTAGTGTCTGGAGTAGAATTGGTATCCTCAAGTATAATGAACGAGACATCTAAAATAGAAATAGAAAATCCTTTTCCTTGAGATAGTAAATTTATGAGTTGATTTTGTCAAAAAGTTAAGTTTTGAGACGGAAAAACTATTTGATTTAGAATGTAATGATTCAATTATGACTATTCATTTTCTGATAAACTTTTAATGTGTGTTGTATTTTTTGCATAAACTTCATCTATTTTCTTTTGAAGTTTTGCTAGTTTGTTTTCTTTATCGTTCAGGCACTATCTTTTCTTCTGCATCTATTAAGATGCGCTTACAAATTTGTCCGGTTCACTTACAAATTTGTCAATAATACTTATCTGCCAGATAACTGCTGGTGCAAACGTAAAAACAATTCCTGTCTTTAGTAAACTCATGCATTTTTTGAGTTGACATCAGTGAAATATGATGTATAAAAGAACTATTTAATTTTGATAACATATTTCTTGATATACTTCTTTATTCAATTCTATACATTGGATGAAATTTTAAGAATAGAACATTTAAGTAAATTTTTTATTAAAAAAAATATTTTCAGTACAAAAACCAACACAGTAAAAGCAGTAGATGATGTTTCATTCTCTATAAAAAAAGGAGAAGTCTTTGTATTAGCAGGCGAATCAGGTTCAGGCAAATCAACAATAGCAAAATTAATTCTCAAATCAATTAATGCAGATTCAGGAAAAATATTATTTGAAAATCAAGAGATTAAAAATGATAAAAAAAGTTTAGAAAAAATTAGAATGAATTGTCAAATGATACATCAAGATCCATATGACTCAATAAATCCACGAATGAGTATAGCAGACATTGTTTCAGAACCACTTGAAATTCATAAAATTGGAAACAAATCAGATAGAAAAAATAGAGTCATAGAAGTACTACATGAAGTAAAACTTGAACCTGTAGAAGAAATTCTAAAAAAATACCCACATATGTTATCAGGAGGACAAAGACAGCGAGTAGTACTAGCAAGAGCACTTGCATTAAGACCAAAAATAATTATTGCAGACGAGCCTGTTTCCATGTTAGATGTCTCTATAAGAGCAGAGATGCTTGAATTATTGCAAGAGTTACAAAAAAAATATGATATTGCGTTCATATACATCACTCATGATTTAGCAACTGCCAGATACTTTGGGCAGAGAATAGGAATTTTGTACCTTGGAAAAATTGTAGAAATGGGATTAATTGATGATGTATTACTAAAACCAAAACACCCATACACACAAGCTCTTATGGATGCGATTTCAGAACCAGATCCTGAAAATCTCAATAGAGAGAAAAAGATCAGAATCAACGAACCTCTAGATATTGATGTTTATCTTGGATGTAGATTTAGAGCAAGATGCCCATATGCTATTGAAAAATGTAAAACAGAGCCAAGTTTAGAAAATATAGAAAAGGATCACTCTGTTGCTTGTTATATCAGTCTAGACTAGGATGTTCTAACAGAGGGCATTCGCTTGTCTTTGTATGTAACAACATAAGATACACCATTCTTTGGATAAACACCATAGATGAGTTTGGCTTTTTGTACAACAGAGTCTTTTAGTGATACCATAATGAATTGACTTTCTTGAGAACGTTCTTCTAAAATTTTTGCCAGTTTTTCAGAGTTGGGGGCATCAAGATGTGCATCTACCTCATCAAAGAGATAGAAAGGAGATGGCTTTAGTTTTTGAAGCGCCAAAACAAACACTATTGCGGCTAATGTTTTTTCACCACCACTAATTGATGTTGATTCTCTTTTTGGTTTATTTGGAAATTGAATCATATAGGAAATTCCGGCGTCGAAAATATCATCTTCGTTTTGTAATTCAAGCCAAGCATTACCACCAGTCATTTTACTAAAAATAAGACGTATTTCTTTGTCTACTTTATCAAATGCATCGAGGAATGTTTGTCGTTTATCTTTTTCAATATCTTCAATGAATTTTACAATAGAGTTTCGTTCTTCTTCTAGTGAATTTTTACGTACGGACATAGAGCGATATCCATAAGACACTTCAAGATATGTTTCAGGAGCTTTGGCGTTAAGAGCGTTAAGGGAATTTAATTCGGTAGTTAATCCTTGCACTATAGAGTCAACATCAAAGGTTTCCATATTTTTATCAAATCCAAAAGACGAAAGAAGGTGGTGCAATTTGGTTTCATTTTCAATTAGATCACGTAAATCACGAGTTAAAGAATCAGATTGTCTTTCCAAAGAATTGATTTCCTTTGTTAGGTCTTTGTCTTTTTCAGAAATAATTTTTAATTTATCATCATACTCTTTGAGTTGTCCAATGGATGAACCAGATGTAGAAATGAGTTCTTGTTCTTTTTCTCTTAATGTTACAAGTATTGCAGTTTTGGATTCTTTTTTTATTTCTAATTCTTTAATTTTATTTTCTAATTCCTGACGTTGTGAGATTAATGAATCTTCTTCATCATGTAGACTTTTTATTTGAGATTTTTTTCTATTTTCTTCAGTCTGTAATGTGGTTAATTGTGAATCTTTATCTCTATATTCATTCATTATTGTAGTGTATAGTTTTTCAAG
This sequence comes from Nitrososphaeraceae archaeon, assembly GCA_025930495.1. Lineage (GTDB taxonomy): Archaea > Thermoproteota > Nitrososphaeria > Nitrososphaerales > Nitrosopumilaceae > Nitrosarchaeum. The sequence continues at coordinate 2,777 of JAICOU010000067.1, read as the reverse complement.
ATCCGACTTTTTTGCATTAACTCTAGATAATTCATTCGCAATACGGGTTTGCTCTCCACTGGCATAGTTTTCTTCAACAAGAGTAATTCGGGTATTAAGAGAATCAATATGAGATTCATGTGTAGAAATTTCCACAAGTAAACTAGTATTTCTTTTATTTAGTTCAGAAATTCGTGTAACAAGTTGTTGTTTCATATTGATTGCAGATGAAATTCTTGATTGGAGATTAGAATAATTCTCATCAGTTGATGCAAGACCTTGTTCTGAAAGTGACAATCTTTCAGTATAATTCTGAATAGAATCTTCAAGCTTCTTAAGAGAATGTTTTTTCTTTAAAACATATTTTTTTAATAGACTAATTGATTCAAGCAATCCATCAATATCAGTACTCATAGAGATAATTTTAGTTAATTTTGAAATTTTTGAATTAATATCGATTATTACAGCGCCACCTTTAGCCTCAAAATACTCTCCATTCAAAGTTACTGCCTTATAGCCCAATTTGGAGATACGATATGCGGAATCCCTAGAATCAGCAAGAACAACATTTCCAAAAAGAAATGTTTTAAGCGCAAAATGAGAAGGATTGCATTTCACATAGTCAGAGAGTACACCTATTACACCAGGTTCCTTTGGTAAATCTAATTTGAATTTTGGAATTGCGTCAAGTGGAATTATTTTCAATTTTGGTAGATTTTTTGAACGTGCAACTTCGGCAATGCCAAGCAATGTTGCAAAGTCGGGTACAACAATTGCCTTGATCCAATCAGAGCTTACAGCAAGTACTGAGCGCTCATATTGTTTATCCCAAGAAATCATTTCATAAACTAATCCTTCAATACCAAGTTTATCTGCATCTTCTTTTAGTTTAGCGACAGTATAATCTTCATGCATTATTCCTTTTACAGTTTTGATTTTTGTTTCATATTGAGCTGCAGATTTACTTGACTTTTCTAAAATCAAATCAAGATCTTCCAAATCATTTAGTGTTTTAGATTTTTTTAAATTAAGTTTGGAGATTCTAGATTTTAATTCAGAAATAGATGCATTGTGGTTATTTATCATAGATTCTAATCTTAATTTCAAAGCGGATAATGTTACAATATCTCGTTCGAGATCGGATGACCTGATAGAATTAGATTTAATTTTAATTTGAGACTCTTCCTTTTCATTTTCTACTTTTGATAGTTTTAGTTTAGCTTCATTAAGTTGAACAGAGAGTAATTTTATTTTATTATCAATTTCAGCTTTTTTAGATGCAACTATGGATTGATCAGTTAAAATTTTATTTCTTTCAGAATCAAGTATTTCCAAATCATCGTTAATTTTGTTCTTTTTCATATTGGTTTCATTAATTGATTCTTTAGATTGTAAAATTCTAGATTCAAGGTCAATTCTATCCAGATCAATGACTTCAATTTCATTTTTAATTTCAGGAATTCTAAAATCAATTTGTTGTAGTCTTTTAGTAGATGCAACAATTGCACTATTGTCTATCTCATATTGCTCCATTGCAGAGCTTAATTCAGAATCAATAGCAGCCTTGGCCTGACTGTACTCATTGGCAGATGTCATTAGTTTTGACTTTTCACTGTCAAGTGCGTTGATTTCAGTTCGAATCAGGGCTCTTTCATCATCAAATTTTTTGATTTCAGAGGTGATTTTGTTAAAGGTGTCTTCTTTTGAAGATTTCTGACTTGTGATTATTTGTAATTTGTTAGATGCTGCAATTGCTTTGTAACGATTGAGCTCTCGTTCAAGTATGTCATGACGAAGTTTTTGATTTCGTTCCTCTTCAAGGTCGTCAATTCTTTTTTTAATTTCCCCCATCCTTGCAAGAGCAATTTCCAATCTTCTATCAGCGTCATCTAGTTGCTTAATTGCTTCAGTTTTTTTCTCATCAAAATAAGACAATCCGATTAAATCTTCAATGGTATTTCGTTTTTCTTCGGATGTGAATTCAGATATTCTTGTAACAGTTCCTTGCTGTACAGCGTTTAGTTGACCCAGTCCAGCATTAGCAACATCAAGTAGATCTAAGATTTGACTTCTGTTTGTTGGCTTTTTGTTTAGATAGTATGTGTTTTCACCTTTATCATCCATTTCCCTTGTAATTTCCACCACATCAGAATCAATTGGAATCTTTCTATCAGAATTATCAAAATGAACACTAGATCTTGCAATTTTAGGTCCATGTCGATTACCTTCTATGTCATGTAATAGAGATCTAAGTTTATCAACTCTCATCATTTTTGGCTTATTTTCACCTAAAGCAAAAATTATCGCATCAAGTATGTTGCTCTTTCCAGATCCATTAGGACCAGAGATAGAAACTAGACCGGGTTCGAACAGAACAGTAGTATTCTTAAATCCAAAGGATTTGAAACCAAAGATCTCTACTTTTTTAATATGTACCAATGAGAATATTTTCCCAATTGGTTGGATAATCGATGGTTAACAAGTTTAGTTGACATAATTGATTAATTTTTCTTGGTGTACTATCATTTTTTTCGTAATGGTGGTTATTATAAAATCAGAATCAAAATCACATAATAGATTTATGTATGCCTGGAAAAATAATTGTGCTTGAGTGTATTTAGTCATATACAGGCTCAATTTTGGGATAAAAATTAGTAAATTAAGACTAGAAAAACAGTGATTTAAGATTACAAAAATTTTAATTATTTACCTTCGACGAATTTTTCACAGTCTACTTTTGCTTGAACGTCAGACATTTGTTCGATAGGATGTTTCATTAAATATGCGCTAGCAGGTAT
>JAICOU010000094.1 GCA_025930495.1 Nitrososphaeraceae archaeon | reverse complement strand
GAAAATATGTTTAGTACGGGTCTTGCAAAGATTAGAATTTCAATTCCAGCAAACCAGAATCAATCAGATGTAGTATCTTATGTTGCAGAGATTTTACATGATAATGGAATAGAACTTGTAAATGCATTTTTCAGCCAAGACAGTATAATCATAATTCTAAATGAGAGAGATGCTTCTAGAGCATATGAAATACTTCATTCTGATATAGTTAGAATTGGGTAAATTCTGAAATTATTTATGATGTATTGAGAAAGTTGATCTCATAGGATATATTCAGTCATTTTAGAGTATGATGTAATTGGCCAGAAATAAGAAAAAAATAGTCATTTTAGGAGGAGGATTTGCAGGAGTAGAATGTGCCAGACAATTAGAGTCACATTTTGGAAATAATTCTGAAATTGAGTTGGTAATGATAAGTGAAGATAATTTTCTGTTATTTACTCCAATGTTACCTCAGGTAGCATCAGGTATGATTGAAACAAGACATATTGTAATGCCCATTAGAGCAATTTGTAAAAAGACAAAATTTTATGAAGGCAGAATTAAAAACATAGATCCTTTTGGAAAACTTGTAACATTATGGGGCACTAGTGAAAAAAGAGGTTTCTCAATTCATTATGATTATTTGGTAGTTGCGTTAGGTAGTGAAACCAACTTTTTTGGAATGGCAGATGTCGAAAAAAATGCTTACACAATGAAGACCCTCAACGATGCAGTAATGCTAAGAAATAGAGTAATAGATGTGCTTGAGCAAGCTGAGAATGAAACAGACCCTATACTTCGAAATAGTTTTTTGACATTTGTTGTAGTAGGAGGAGGATTTGCAGGAATTGAAACTGCAGGAGAGTTGATGGATTTTCTACTAGACGCTAGAAAACATTATCCTACAATTCGCAAAGGCAATATTCGTGTAATAGTTTTAGAAGCTCTTCCAATGATTCTTCCTGGCTTTAATGAAAAGTTAGCTGAATTTTCAAAACAAAAAATGATAGAGCGAGGTATTGATATCAGACTAAGAACTGCAGTTACAAGTTTTGATGGAACAGAAGTCACTATAAAATCATTAGATGAAAATACAAAAGACCCCATGAATGAGTCAAAGATAGATGTTATCAGAACTAAAACATTGATTTGGACTGCAGGTGTTACACCTGTTAATACAATTAAAAGATCAATGTTCAAAACTGATAAAGGCAAAGTTATTGTAAATGATTTTCTTGAAGTTCCAGAATTTCCTGGAGTTTTTGCAGTTGGTGATTGTGCATTGTTTATGGATTCTAAAACAAATAGACCGTTTGCACCTACTGCACAACTTGCAGAGGCACAAGCTAAAATTGCAGCTCATAATCTTCATGCCTTAATTAAAAATTTAGAGAAGAAAAAATTTGAATATCGTTCCAGGGGACAAATGGCAATAATTGGAAAAAGAACTGGTATAGCAACATTTTTGGGAATGAATATCTCCGGATTTTTAGCTTGGCTTATTTGGAGAAATGTCTACCTTTCAAAAATTACATTGCCTGATAAAAAAATTAGAGTTTTCTTAGATTGGGCAATTGATTTATTATTTGATAGAGATATTTCAAGACTAAAACTCATGAAACGTGAGACAGAAAAAGAATACAAAGTTCTTGATGAAGTTGATGATGTTTGGTAATTATTTTCTTAATCTCTGAATTATCATAGCAGGTGCTACAAAATACATTCCAATATTCATCAAAATAATTCCTATACCATATCCTAACATTTCTTGTTCTGAATCAATATTGACATAGTTTAGTATTGATAATGTTGTTAACATGGGTGTTAATGTTACTTTAACAGCTTCTTTGAAAATTGGTTGTTCTCTTTCAAAATCTGCTATTGTTGGTGAGAATGAATAGTATAGTTGGTTAAATCCAGTCATAAATGCAGTTCCTGACTGTGTTGTAAGAATAGTATTGTCTCTTAGCTCTCGTAGTTGTTGTATTTGTGGAGCTAGTTCACTACCATATGCAGCAGTAGCAATTAGACATCCACCTCCTTTTTCTTCAGTTTTACCTGAAAAATCATCTACTGAGTTTGTTTCTTTAATTGGTTCAGATATTATTTTAAAAGAATTAACAGATTCTTCAAATCTAGAAATTTGATCATTGAAATTGTCTACTCCATTACTATATGCAAAAATATAAAATTTTTCAGTAGTTGAAATGATCACCTCTCTGAATTGTACATTGTATGATTCTCCATTACTTTGGAAAAAACCTTTAGCATTAGTAACATATGCTTGTTTTCCATTAACTGTTGATTTTTCTTGGGAGATAATTTCTAAATTGCCTGATTCAAGTGCAGTCTTTAAAAATTCAGCTTTTTCTTGGATCAAGTCATCTAGACTTTTTCCCTTGGCATTAGAAATGGTCAGGGAAATTACTGGATTGATGAGCCCAACTTTAGGTCCTACAGCAACTACATCGGGAGAGTTTTCATCAGTTTTTTCTGGTTGTTGTAATAACCAGCCTTCAGGTGTATTAAATACAATATCTAGTGCTTTATTTTCATAAAGCTGACTGCCTGAAGAACTTGTAATTGGCATAGTAATTCTTTCAGGATCTGATAGCTCAAGTAAATCAGGTACATCAGAACGAATAACAAGTTCAGCTTTTGTAATTTTTACTTGTTCGGTATTTACCGGAATGTCTTTGTCTCCTGTTTCCACTGAAGCAATCTTGTCAAGTGTTTCAAAACTTTCTTCTGTTACAATCCTACCAAAGACAGTATACTGTTCGTCAAGAAAGTTTGAATCTTTATGAACTATGAAAAATTGAGAGCCTGCACTGTTTGGATCAGTTGATCTTGCCATTGAGACAATTCCACGATTATGCTTTATTGTGTTAAATTCAGCATTTACAAAATTACCAGGTCCTCCAGTT